>CALHAQ010000042.1 GCA_937931775.1 uncultured Candidatus Altimarinota bacterium
GAATTTTTTTAATATCTTCAAGTTTTAGATTCTTCATATGTTTCATTATTTCTGTCATATCTTCTCTTATAAACTCCATATCTTTTACGATACGAATATTATATTTTTGGAAATTAAACTTTCATAAATACTCTTGAATGAAGTGATTATGTCAACCACCTCATCATACATATAAGTATTTTGGACATATTTTTTCTCATATAAGTTCTTGAAGTGTTATCCCTACACTTTCTCACCAAATTTCAAGGAAATCTTGCTTTTCTTCTCTATACATAGAATCTCAGAGATTTTCAATAATTTCAGCCCTTGTATGGCCAGATTTTTTAGATATTCTATTTATCAAATCATTGATACCAATAGATATTTTTGATATTCCCCTTACATCTCACTCTCTTTTCAGAGAAAGGGTTGTTTGCGTAGCTCCAATATTAATAATAAGAATATCTTCTTGGGGGAAGATTTTTGTAATGCAGTATTCAGCTGGAAGTATTCGATAGATATTTTTTCAAAGTACGTTTCATATTTGTGAGAGCAGTTGATGTTTTGAGCTTGGTATGAAAGCGTTTAAAAGTGATATTTTCATATTTGATCATTGTTTTCCTATGATTTTCTCGTGCTGCATACCGTCTATGTGTATTCTATTCACTCGAGAGAGTATTATCTGTATTTCTTTTTGTGAAAGCCCATAGAGTTTATCGACTTCTGATCAAAGTTTCTCAAGACAAAGTTTTTCAACAGATTCCATAATATCTTCAAGTTCACTCACGCTTATTTTACTATGAGGATGTTTTCTTTTATAGTTGATACTACGAGACCCAAGAAACATCTCTCAAAAAGGATAATTGATAATAATATCTTGAAAAGGAAAATCTATTTTTGATTCAAGTTTTTCAATCGCTTCAGAAATATTATCACACAGACCTGGGAGATTCAGACATTCGTTATTTGCGAAATAAGAGATATCTTGTCTCTTTTCGCTATAACCAAGTATCTCTACGGATTTATTTTTAAAACGAGCTCAACAAACTCTGAGTTTATAACTTCCTATATCAATAATGCAAAGAGTTTTTGCTGAAATATGTTTTTTTGTGAAACTCAAATTTTAAAAGGGGGGATTATGATTGAGTTGGAGACTTACCTATTTTTTTCAGGAGTCTGTTTCATCCTCTAATATCTCCTGTTCCGATAAGGGCCATAGCAAGATCTTCTGTGATAAGTTCATCTTCAGGAGAGAGATTAAGAGCTCTTTTGAGTATAGTGATTCCTCTTTCGTGCTGGCCAGACATAGTATATGCCCATCAGAGATTTCTAAGAACCTCAGCATTATTACCAAATAGGCTATTTGATTTTTCTAAATACTTTATAGATTCTACTATTTTATCTTCTCATAGGAGGATGAAACCTTTGAGGTAATTTCCTGTTGCAGATTCACTATTGAGAGTAAGTGAAAAATCAAGAGCAGCAAAAGACTTTTTATTATCTCCTATATAGAGGTAAATATCAGCAAGTTCTTCGTAAAGTCTATAATCATCAGAATACTTTACAAGAGTTTTTTGTAATAGAGAAATAGCCTCAGGAAACTTTTTATCTAGTTTCAAAGATTCTACTTTGATAATAGTATTTCGTATTTCGTCCACGTGTGTAAGATTATAGGAAAATATATACATATAAATATATTCATTGTTTTGTCTAAATCAAGGATATATAAGCAAATTGTGTGAAAAACTTTTTTATATTTTGAGCTCTAAAATATAATTAGATATATTTATTATTCTTCTATCAAAATTGTGAATAGGAAAACAAAGATAAAGATCTGAATAGATGAGGCTGGAAGAGGTCCATGGTGTGGGCCGGTTGTTGCCTGCGCTCTTGCTTGGAACTCTAATAATAAACCAAACCCTGAGTTTATTGCTATGATGAATGATTCAAAAAAGCTTAGCTGAAAAAAACGTGAAGAGCTATATGATAAACTTATTCAATTTTCTCAGGATAAATCTATATTTTTTTGAGTTTGAGTTGTTGATAATTATGTTATAGATGATATTAATATTCGTCAGGCAAATAAAGAAGCTATGAGACGAGCCATAGTAGAAATTCGTAGAAAAATACCGAAAGAGTTATCAGAAATATCAGTAGTAATAGATGGGAGAGATAATTATATCTTTGATGAATTAGATGAAGCCCCACTTTATATTGTATGATGAGATGGGAAAGTTTCAGAAATAGGAGCTGCGAGTATTATAGCAAAAGTATTTCGTGATAAACTCATGCAACAGTACGCAACACTTTATCCTCATCTTTGACTTGAAACAAATGCTTGATATGGAACTAAAAAACACAAACAGGCATTAAAAAGAAAAAATGATATTACAGGAATACACAGAACAAGTTATAAACCCATAAAAGAAGTTTTAGAAAAAAAAGAAAAGGTACTGGTACATATCTGTTGTGGTCCTGATGCGACGGTTCCACTTATGGATCTGAAAAAAGACTATGAAGTTATAGCGTTTTGGTATGATCCGAACATACAACCAAAAGCAGAACATGATAAGAGATTTAAAGCCTTTGTAAAAGTATGTGAGATAGAAGGAGTAGAATACATAGAGTGAGAATATGATGTAAAAAACTTTTTTAAACAAATAAAATGACTCGAGCATACCCCAGAGCGAGGAGAAAAATGTACTGTTTGTTACGATATGCGTCTTGAGAGAACAGCGAGGTTAGCTCGAGAAATGTGAATCAAAAAATGGACGAGCTCTCTTAATAACTCTCCACATAAAGATATGGAGAAAATGTTTGATTTATGAGAAAAATGGGATAAGCAAATAGATCAAAATAATAAGAATAAGTCGAATGACCTAGAGTTTCTCAAAATTGCTTTCAGAAAAAATGGAGGTTTTCAGAGAAGTGTAGATTATACTAATAAGCATAATATTTTTCGTCAGAACTATTGTGGTTGTGTCTACTCAGATACATTTCCAGGCAGAGAAAAAAAATGAATAAAAAAATGATTGAGTGGATAATAAAAACTCTCCTTGTATGGAGAGTTTTTACATAATTCCTTTTACAGCACTGATATTGAAACTATAGTTCATTTTTAGTCATCAAATAATACCAATATATCAAATATTCTCATCTATTTCTATTGGTTTGAGAATAATGGTATAATCTTTGAGGTATGGAAGTATATTTTCTTCTCAAATATATATATTTACTCATTCTCTGTTTGGAAAGCTTGTTATAAACTCTGAAAAATTTGGTTTGTCTTCGAGCATCTTCAGAAGCATAAAAGTATCGTCTCAGAGTCTTTTATGATTTCTTTCGAGAAATGTAGAAACCCCAGAATACTCAGATATGTGCTTATCTGGGTATACAAAAAATGCAATTTCTTTCGTATTTTTAGCGAGATTATATACAAGATTATGTACGAAATCTGAAAGCTCCCTTATATTTGCAGATCTAAATGTGGAATTTTTTTCTTCAAGAAAATACTCTGGAGTTTGCTCCATCATATAATTTACAAATGCCCTAAGTCACTTGGCAGTTGGGAGTCTCCCAGCTGAATTGTATGGTTGATATACAAGCTGCAAGGTTTCAAGAGTAGCCATATCATTTCTAACCGTTGCGCTACTTACTCAAAGATTATATTTCTTAAGTAAAAGTTTACTTCATAATACTTCACCGGTTTTTATATATTCCTCGATGATGATTTTGAGTATCTCGATATTACGTGTAGTAAGAGTTGTCATACATGTATTATACAGGCATTTTTATAGAAATCTAGTTTTTTATAAACACTTGTTTTTCCATTTCTAGAGCTGTGTTTTTTGCATTATATTTTTCTAATATCTTACTATAATCTGCTTTTTTAGGTTTTTTGATATACCTATCTATGGCATCTCTAATGTTGTAGATAGAAAGTGGATCCATGTATGAAATAGTTTCTCACATGACATCTTTATTTGCAGGTATTTCATTTGCAAAAATATGACAATTATAGGCAATTGCCTTTGAAAAATGAAAAGGAAATGATTCATATATGCTGGAGAATATAACCCCAAGAGATTGTCCATAGTATGAAGCTTCATTTTCTACTCAAATATCTCAAAGGAAGAGTATTTGATCTGCTATACTGTATTCAATAGCTTTTGCTCTTATATCTAAATCTTTTATAGTAGCCTCACAGAGAATAACTATATAGAGCATGATTCCTGAATCTTTAAGTTTCATAAGAGTTTTAAGAATTCTTTCAAAATTATTATGTACCTCATTTCCTGAATCATATATGAGATAATCTCAACGAAGATTATGCTTTGTTTTTACGTCTACTGTTATTGGGGAGTGAGATGTATTTTGATATACAGGAAAAAATCCATGAATTTTTTCTATTCGATCTTCTACTACATTGAGTCGCTCATTGAGTTCGAGAGCAGATCCTCCATCAAGTACTAGAACTTTCTGGCTTTTCCCAATTGCTTTTTTGAGTTTATAGCTGTATATTTTTCTATGAAGCCACTGATTTTTTGGAAAAAATACCTCTTTTAGACTCTCTATGAGTACTATATATTCACCTTTATATCCATGAGGAATATGATGATCAAAAAATATCATGAGAGCAAATTTTTCTTTTTCATATATTTTTCTAGTTTTAAAGTCATTCAGTAGAGACCTCCTTGTAAGAGGGAGATTTTTTTTTGTATAAACTATGATTTTATGTTTACTGTTTTCTCTGCAAAATGCTTCAACAAGTTCGCACACAAAATCACCATAATATCATCCTTCATCACAGATTCTTGCATCGATTCAGATTTTCATATTTTTTGTTTTTAGATTTTCTTTATTTTACACATTATAGCTCTCAAAGCGAGAAAGAAATAATGAAATATATTTGACATTTATCGATTTTTAATCAATATAAATATGTATTAATAATTTTCTAAAATGAAATTATCAGATTTTCGTACAGAGTGAATACCATCAGTGTTGAGAAATATATGATTTGTTTTAAATACTCCTGAGTTTAGAGGATTAGTATGAGATGATTATATAGCTCAAACTTTAAATAAAGTTGAATGATTGAAATGAAATAGTATTGAGTTATTTAAAATCGTCAGAGAACTGGAGTCATTGGTTTTCGTTTCAAAAATCCGAAATTACCCAAGTGCTAGTATTATGTTTGAAATGATTCGATTATATGATGACAAAAAATGATTTGCTGCCTATGATTTATATAAATCACATACAGGTATATCTGATGTTAATATTGATTGATATACTTTTACTGTTGAGTCTATGATCGAAAATGATTCTAGAACACCAATAGAACAAGCTATGGAAGATTCAAGGAATTGAGTACGAGTTATTCAATGACCATGGGGAAATAACCCTGAAGTAAATTAGAGAAATCCCACTTGGGATTTTTTTATTTATCAGTAAAATACTACTTTAATATACAAGGAGAAAAAATATGGTAGGAAATACACTTCGTCTTATGCTTACTCGTGGTTTATCAATTATTCGGTGGAATAATTTTCCAAGAGTCGTAGATACAAAACAAATGGATAATGTTGGAGCTACTCTCCACACAGCTTTGTTTTTAGCATATCTTGAAAAGCAAGAAGGACATGAAATAGACACTCTCTATTTAATGAAGAAAATTATTTTTACTTCTCTCTCTGATTTAGTACTGTCAGATATCAACTCTGGAACAAAATCATATATCAAGAAACTTGATGAAAAGATATTTGATGATCTTTATGCTCAAGCTTATGAATATTTCTTGAGAACAGAAGCACCAAAATCGCTGAAAGATGATTTTACGAGTATACTCCATGAAAAAAATAAACAGAAAGAAGATCTTATATTTCTCGCAGCAAAGAAATATATATGACATGTAGAAGCCTCTACAAATGCAAGAGTATTTCAAGAAATTTATGAAGTCCCACTCAGAGATATCTCTTTAGATCTTAAATCTCTGAGTAGTGAGTTGGTAAGTCTCAAGGAACTCCTGAGAAATACAGACTACGAAAAGTATTTAGCGCATATATTCAGACTCAGTTTTTCCATGAGATGGAATCAATATCAAAGAAATACTCCTATATCTGTGATGAGCCACAAAGTAGTTGTAGCATATCTGAGTTATATTATTGGTATGATCGGAAACGATAATGGAGAAGAAAATGATATTGAGCAGATGCTCATGAGAGCAATATATCACGATGTACCTGAAGTTATCACAGGGGATATTATCACTCCGACAAAGAAAGCTGTTCCATGATTTGTAGAACTTTTAGAAAAAGTAGAAGAAACGATGATGGATGACTATCTCTTTGGATATATAACACCTGAATATAAGAAATATCTTTCTCCATATATTTTGAGGCCCTTTGATGATGAACTATGAATGAAAGTAAAGTATGCAGATATCTTCTCAGCTCTGATCGAAGCAAAAATAGAAGATCAATCATGAAATCATTTTTTTCATGAAAAATATCAAACTATACTCTCACATATCTCTAGAATTTCTCATCCTGGAGTAGAATTTCTTCTCAAAGAAATACTTTTTCATTTTGATACTATCACGGATGATACCATCGCTCCAAGTTATGATACATGAAAATAAGTAATAATATACCGCGTAAAGAAAGAAGGGCAATTTCAAAACTGAAACATAGTTGAGTTCATAAAGCTCTTTTTGCTCTTACTGTGATACTTTTTTCTCCAAGTGCAAAGAAGTTTATTTTCCTTCCTTTCACTGGAGCAAGAAAAGTATTTGGAGTGATATCCTTGTCTGTTTATAAATTTTTTGGACTCAAATTTGGATATGTGGATGATTTTATTATTCATAAAAAACTCAGGGGTAAGTGAGTGTGAAAAGATCTTTTTCAAAAGACCCAACAAGAAGCGAAGAATGAAAAATGTGACTATTTAGTGCTCTTTTCGGGGAAGAATCGAAAGGTCTCACATAGATTTTACAAAAAAGCAGGACTCACTATCATTGGTTTATGAGTAGGGATACTCGCTTATAAGAAATTTAATAACAAAAAATAAATATGACTTATATCCTCTACACTTTACTCTCGTGAATTATTTCATGAATTTTATCTATTTATTTTCGAAGTATCGAACTAAAAAGAGATACTATCCTCATGCCGAAACAATTTTTTACGCAAATAGGTTTATTTATTGTCTTTGCATATGTATTTTCTCAATACTTTTCAGATATATTTATAGATTTATGATTTATCAGTCTGTGATGGTTTTTGATTTATATTATATTTTCAAGCGCTTCATACTACGCAGTTCAGGTATGTTATGAGTATTTTTCAGGAAATACACTTTTTCCAACGGAAGAAGAAACTAGGAGGTATATCGATAAATTAGAAAATGAAAGACGTTAAAAAAATTCTCGTGTGACTCTCAGGAGGAGTAGATAGTGCGGTGAGTGCGTATTTATTAAAGCAGCAGTGATATGATATCACAGCTGGTTTTATGATAAATTATCTTGCTCCAAAAGGAGAAAAATGTCCTACCAAAGAAGATCTCGCTGTAGCGAAGCAGGTTGCCGAGTATTTAGATATTCCATTTTTCACGTTTGATTATAGAGATGAATACGAAAAAAAAGTACTCGAGTATATGTATGAGTGATATAAGAAGGGGATAACTCCAAATCCTGATATCATGTGTAATAGTGAAATAAAATTCCGAGTGTTTTTAGATGAAGCTATTGAGCTCTGATTTGATGCAGTTGCTACTGGTCACTATGCAAGAATAGAAGAAAGCGAAAAAATATATACTTTAAAAAAGGGGATTGACGAGCTCAAAGATCAATCATATTTTCTTGCTGGGCTCTCTCAGGATCAACTCTCAAAAGCACTCTTTCCAATAGGGGGCTTAGAAAAATCTCAGGTTCGAGAAATAGCAAAAAAAGCAAAACTTCCAAATGCTATGAGAAAAGAATCTCAATGAATTTGTTTTGTTGGAAAAGTAGATATAAAAGAATTTCTCCAAAAGAAAATTCCAAATTCAACATGAGAGGTCTATGATACTTCGGGAAAATTATTATGAACTCATAAGTGAGTTTTTTATTATACTATTGGTCAGAGAAAGGGACTAGACATCTGAGGGATGCCAGAGCCTATATTTGTGGTAGATAAGGATATCAAGAATAATCGTCTTATAGTATGATATGGGAAAGACGAAGAGTTATTTAAAGATACTCTTCATATAGATGACCTGCATTTTCTTTGAAAAGAATATAATCTCCCTCAAAAATGTCATGCAAAAATTCGCTATAGACAAGCAGATCAGTCTTGTGAAATAATGAAGTGAAAAAACGGATGATATGATATATTATTTGATACTCCTCAGCGAGCAATAGCGAGCTGACAAATAGTTGCACTTTATGATGAAGACGAACTCTGGGGAAGCTGAGTGATTAGATAAAGTCTAAAGGATTTTCGGTATAAACGGAAGTATAATCTAAAATATAGTCTATTCTTGAGGAGTCATGAATATCATAATATGTTATGAGTAGATCTGCAACTTCCATCATCACATTTTCATTTAGTTCATAGAAATCTTCAAGTAATAGGTTATAGAAAATATCATGAAGAACATCTCGTACATTACTTATAGTCAGTCTTGGAATATCTACGGATATCACTAAACCTTCGGAAACTATATATTCACAAAAACTATTAATAAAAGTAAATTCTTCTAATATAGTATCATTTTTTATTATATCTATAATTGTGTCACTATAATTACTGATATCATTTTGATTTCGCTCATCTCTATTCTCATTATTTGAAAATACAGATTCATAATAATGATTAATACGAGGTAAATGCGTACTATCTGTTATAGATGTAAATCCGAGAAGTAAAAATCTTACTTCTTCAAATAATTTTTTATCACTATTGAAATATCATTTGTAGTATAAATTTTCTAAGAAATAAAACGAGTAATTAACTCATCATTCTCATTTAGATCTACGATCAAATTCTTTGATAAGCATATTTCTTTCTCATACATCTATGT
>CALHAQ010000043.1 GCA_937931775.1 uncultured Candidatus Altimarinota bacterium
AGTTACTGAAAAATAATAATAACTCACATCATAATATAAAACTCTAAGATAAATATCTTAGAGTTTTATATTGAATAAAAATATGAGCACAATAAAACACCCTTATGAATAATCATAAGGGTGTTTTATAAACTTTATATAATTTCTAGTTATAAATAACTATCAATTAGTAAGTTTTAGATCCAACTGAAACATCACTTTCAAGTGTTGTAGTAAGACCAGCACCACCAGCTACAGTTGTACCAGAAGAATCTTGTACATCATAGTTAGCAACAAGTCCACTAAGAACAAGTGAGTAAGTAGCATCTACTGTAGCAGCAGGAACTATTACGTATGTTTGTGAGTTGTCAAAAGTAACATCAACAGCTCCAAATGTAACTGGTTTAGCACCAGTACCAGCAGCCATAGATCCTTGAGTAGCAGCTTCACCATCTTTATAGACGATATAACCACCAGCAGAAGAAGCAAGGTCAGTAAATGTTAGACTGTTTAGAAGTACTTCAGGAGTTTCGTTAGAAGTTCCTACAGTATTGTTTCCAGAATCAGCAGTAATTTTTACTTTAGCTTGTCCAGTAGAAAGACTTTCAACTACAGAGAATACAAGAAGAGTAGGAACAACAGTAACAGATTCACCAGCAACTGTACCAGTAGTAGTAGCAGTTATAGTGTTGTTAGAGTCAGCTCCGTCTACATCAAGAGTACCTGTATCAAGAGAAACAACAACAGCTCCAAGTTGAGCAGAAGTTTCATCTCCTTCACCTGTAAATGTAGCAAGATCAGCTACAAGTTCACCTTCGATAAGATCATCATCGTCAGCAACAGTAAAGTCTTCAAATTTAATAGTTGTTGTAGTACCGTCAGAAGTAACGATAGCTCCATCAGCTATAACAGTAGATCCGTTAACAATTCTTACATCGTTAAGAGTATCACTGAAATCACCAGGAACAGTAAATTCTAGAGTATCAACATCCATATCTTCGTATTCAGCTTCCATTTCTAGTTCAGCAAGAACAACAGAAGAGTTACCAGCAAGAACAGTGTTTTCTAGATTATCATCAGTATCAACTTCGTTAATTACACGTACTTCGAATGTTCCTTCTTCTCTAAGAGTAGTAGTAGTATCTTTTGTACCTGTAGTAATAACTTTGTTAGTACCTGTAATATCTTCGTTATCAGAATCTTCTAGTTCTATATTAGCAGCAAGAAGTTCCATAGTAACTGTTTCTAGAAGACCAATAGCATCGTCATCTTGTAGTACCGCAGTAACAAGAAGTTCAACATTATCAGATCCAGCAGCAATTATGTGGTTAATAGAAGTGAAATCAACAGAGTTTGAGTCGATATCAGCATCGTATGTAGTACCACCAATATTAAGAGTAGCAGAATCGATGATATCATCAAGATCTACAGAAAGAGTAGAACCAGCAGTAAGAACAAGATCAAAATCTTCAACACTTACATCATCAGAGTCTCCTACAGAAACTTTAGCCTTATAAAGAACAGTTTCAGCTCCGTTAGCAAGAACAAGTTCTCTATCGTTAACAGAAGTTTGAGTAAGTTCGAAAGAAGCAGTTTCAATATCAATATCTTGAGTATCGAAAGCGTTCGTAGAAAGTACATCAGAAACATCATCAGTACCACCGTCAGTATAAGTAATATTGTTTTCATCATCTTCGATTTCAGTAATCTTGATTGCGAAAATAACATCTTGTCCGTTAAGACCAACATTTTCATTTACATCGAATTCTAAAGGCATTACTTCAGTAACTCCTTGAGTAAGAACGATATCTTCAAATGTATAAACATTACCTGTAAGATCATCAAATGATTGACCATCAAGGTAAAGATCATCAATAGCAGCAGTTCCAGCAGTACCAGTAACTGTTACTTCAATTTTAGTAACTTCGTAGTCGTTTGAGTTTGCAGTAAGTTCAAGAGTACCTACAAGCACATCATCAACATCAACTTTAGTTTCATCAACATCAGATTTGTCGAATACAGCATCGATTTCAGCTCCTTCAACAGTTTCTATAGAAGCAACATCAGCTGTTTGAGGTTCATCACCTGTATTGAAACCAATATTAAATCCAGTAGAAGCTCCTAGTGCGTAAACATCATCAGTACTTTCGAATTCGAAATGAACTGTTTCACCTACATCACCAGAAACCGTACCCATAAGTTCGAATTCTACTTCGTCATCAGCAGCAAGGATATAGTCAATATTCATAACAAGTTCGTCGTCATCATTAACCATCATTCCTGAAGAAACTACAACACCGTCAGCTTCAAGAACCATGTCTTCAAGATATTCAGCGTCAATAGAACCGTTTTGGTGAAGAGTAATTGTTTTAATAAGAACATCTTCATTATCGTTGTTTTCTTCTATAGAGAAACCAGCAAGTTTAACCTCTTCTCCGATAGTAATATCTTCAGAAGCAGTATCATCTTTAACTGTTAACTGACCAGAGTTAGATACAACAGTAGGAGTAAGAGCAGCACCTACGATACCTGCACCACTAACAGAAGCAGAAGCTTCAAGAGCAGTAAGTTCAATTTGGTATGTAGTATTAGCATCTCCAGTATCAGTAAGAGTAGCAGAAACCATGAAAGTTTGAGTTTCTCCAGCTTGTACAACTACATCTCTATCAAAAGAAATATCAAGATCGTTATCAGAAAATGATTTAGTTTTAGATACAGATTCATTGTTAGAGTTGTAAATAGTTACATCGTCAACATTAGCTCTATCACCAAGACCTACATGGTAGAAAGTAGCTTGTTCAAGAGTTACATCACTAGAACCAGCAGTAACATCGAATGCTAACATAGCCACTCTAGGAGTGTTTACAGCAGCAAGTCCGTTTGATGGAGATTCTGGTGATTTAGTAAGAGTAGCAGAACCACCTTCTACCGGAGTAGTTGGTTCAACTGGATCAACTGGATCAACTGGATCAGTTGGGTCAGTTGGTTCTTCTTCTTCACAAATACCAAGAAGTTCACATAGTGGATCAGTTGGTTCAACAACAACTGTATCAGCAGAAATTGCTTCAGCAGCCCAGATGAACATTTCACCTCTAGTAGCAGGAGCATCGTAGTCAGTAAATGAAGAAGCAATACCCATTGAAACAGCAGCTTCTACATAACCAGCTCTCCAGTCTGCGTTATCCATTCTTTCAAGACCTCTTCCTTGGAAAACCATCTTTAGTGCTTCTATTTTAGAAACAAGATCATCTCCTCTAAAACTAGCATTTGCAGCAACCATTCCGTTAGCAAGTGCAGTTTCAGCATATTTACATGCCCAATCATCAGATGATAGGTCATCAAAATTTCCTTCACAGTTGTCAACAACTGCTACAGAAGAAAGGTTCATCATAACCTTTACAGCTTCTTTTCTAGGGAGATTGTCACCAAGTCTGTAATCACTAGGATTAGCAGAAGAGTCAACGATCACTCCAAGAGTAGATAGCTCGTTTGCTGCTTCAAGCGAAGTGAAGGCAGCAGAAACTCCAGCTATTGGTGTAACCATAGAAAAAACTATAGCAAGACCAGCAACAGCAGAAGTAACTTTTTTAACAAAAGTACTCATAAGTGTATACGAGTTACAAAAATAAAAACAGTGTAACATAAACAATGAACGGTTAAAGCCTTAACCCGTAGTCGTAATGCGCACAACTAGGGAACACAAAATTTATTTTATAATAAACTCTCTGTTCCCTGGTTATACAAAACATAATAACATTAGGTAGCTTAACTCAATAAATCGGGTCATGTTAAGGACCAAAATATACGAAGCTCATCATATAGTAATATTATAGTAAATCAACTAGCGGGAGCCTCATTTCACGCATTCTTCACATACTTCACATATTCTTTACAAAAAAAGTCCTATATATTAATATAAGACTTTTTTAATATGTGTGAATATTAGCTCTGTGACACAGTATCAGCAAGGTTCATAATAGGTTGCATGATGGCAATAGCAATAAATCAAACTATTACAGCAAGAAATACAATAATAAATGGTTCTAAGAGTTTATTAATGGTTGCAGCCATATTATCTACCTGTTCATCATAAAAATCAGCAACCTTTATAATAGTAGTATCAAGTTTTGCAGATTGTTCTCATACTTGTATCATTTGTACCATTATATCAGGAAACAAAGGGTCTCCTTCTAATGACTCCCATATCTTCATTCATTGACGTACGTCTTCTAGTAGAAGTAGTATTCTTTGCCTATAGACTTCATTACCAACAGCGTCAGCAACTATATTTAGAGATTCTACTACAGATACTCACGATCACATAAGTCCTGAGAAGACTCTTGAAAACTTTGAGAGTACTACTTTTTGTACAATAGTTCAAAAAATCGGAATCTGCAATATGATTTTATCAAAATTATATCTTCAAGTAGGTGTTTTTTTCCAAAATGATATGAAAAAGAAAACAAAAATAATAAAAGCAATCATTAGATACCAATAATTCACAAATACATCAGAAATAAATATAAGTACCTGTGTTGATCATGGGAGAGATGACTTATCATCAAATATTTCTAAAAGTTTTGGAACAACCATCGTCATCATAACAAGTATTACTCACGCTACAACTACCATAATCATTGCAGGATATATAAGAGCTGATTTAAGTTTTCCTGTAACAGAAGCTACTTTTTCTACTTGATCAGCGAGTGCCGTCATAACTTCATTAAGTTTCCCTGTTTTTTCTCAAGCTCTCACTACTCAAATCTCCGAATCATCAAAAGATGTAGGAAATAACTCCATACATTCTGAAAGATTTTTTCATTCTTTTAGTCCCTGCAACATTTCTCAAAGTATCTTCTTAAAGGCAGGATTTTTTTCCTGTTTTTCTAAAACTCATATTCACTTTATAATTGACATCCCTGCATTGAGCATAGTAGACATGAGTCTATAAAAAATGATTTTTTCCTTTACTTTAATCTTCTGTAGGCCTGCAAATATATTATTTAAATACTCTATAAAGGATACCTTCTTCTTTTTAGAAGAATCATCACGACTCAGTATCGCATCGTCTGATGCAACCTTTGTTTCCTCTTCTTCTCATAAAATAATAATATCTTCCATACTGTGTTTATAAAAAAATACTAATCTTCATTTTGTGTTTTAGATACTCTATATACTTCCTCCAGAGTCGTAATTCACTGGAGAGATTTTATAATCCCATCTTGTTCAAGAGAAATCATACCGTCGCTTATAGCTTGTCTATTTATATTAAATGCTGAATCTCATCTTAAAATCATATCTTTTACCCCTGGGGATATTTCTAACATCTCGTAGAGTCAGACTCTTCCTTTATAGCCGTTTCATTGGCATTCATCACATCCTTCTGCCTTATAAAAAGTAGGACTTTTAAGTTTCTCTGCTCCTACTCGCTCTTGTAACTCCTCTCTTGGAGTAATAGAAAGAGAATGTTTTATATTCTTTAGTGTCATTGGGTCAATTTCAGAGAGTGGCATTTGCACCTTACAGTCATCACATACCTTTTTTACAAGCCTTTGAGCTATGATAATATTTAATGATGCAGGTATAAGAAATGGTTGCACACCCATATTAAGTATACGAGTAATAGTTTCAGCTGCATTATTTGTATGGATAGTGGACAGTACGAGATGTCCTGTCAAAGATGCCTCTATTGCGATATCAACTGTTTCTTTATCACGCATTTCTCACACCATAATAATATCAGGATCCTGTCTAAGTGCCGTCCTTAAACCATTTGCAAAAGTATATCCAATTCCTGGTTTTACCTGACTTTGACTTATTCCATCTACTTGATTCTCAACAGGATCTTCAAGCGTCATAATATTTACATTGGGATCATTAAGCATAGTAAGAATCGAATAGAGTGTTGTCGACTTTCCTGATCCTGTTGGTCAACTAGTAAGTATAACACCATTAGGGAGTCCTATAGCTTTTTCTAACAATCTTTTATTTTGTCCTTCGATTCCAAGCTGATTTAATTCTGGTATTTTTTTACTCTTGTCCACAATACGCATAACAATTTTTTCTCCATGTACTGTAGGTAAGGTTGAAACACGAAGATCAAGAGGTTTACCGTCTATTGACTGACTTATACGTCCATCTTGAGGGACTCTTGATTCATCAATTTTGAGTTCAGATATAATTTTAAATCTCGCAATAATACCTGTATGAAGAAATGACTGATATTCCAGAACTTCTGCTAGCTCTCAGTCAACACGATACCTAAGACGAACAAACGAACTTAGGGGTTCAATATGTATATCAGAAGCATCAGCTAAAACTGCAGCAGTAATAATTGTATCACAGATTTTCTGGATATTATCTCCCTTATATACAAGATTTTTAAGTTCTTCTAATGTTGTTAAATAAGTCATATTTATCTTGTCAAAGTTTTTAATTGTTGTTTATAACTCTGGTCTATTTTTGTAAGCTGTTCTTGGAATTCTATGGTGCTTTCATATGTCTTTTGAATATCTTCTCTCTTAGAAATAGCAATACTAATATCTTTTACATTCTTCTCAAGTTCTCACATTATAATATCCAAAGATTGGATATTCTTAATCGCAAGTAAGTCAGTTCCTTCAGTAAACTTGTATGCTTGAGTCGTATATTTTTTAGCATCTGTTGCTATGTCTCAGCTCAATGTCTTATAACTTGCAAGAAAACTCTGTACATATCTTTCCATTTTATAGCCAGGTATCCCTGCTACATAAAATGCTAACTCTACATCTATGACCATTTTTTGTCATGCTTGTTGTCATTTCATAGCATCTATCAATCCTGTTGTCTGTCTTGAAGAAGAGTCAGGGTATACAGGAATAGAAATTGAAACAATATCAGCAATTTGGTTCTCATAGATATTATAATCTTCTATAGAGTCAGCCCCTTCTAGGGTTTTAGATATAAAATTGTCACGGAATACTTTAAATTCCCCTGAATCAATATTGATTCATCACACACTCTCAAAATAGTGTATGAAATCAACTATGTCTTTCTTTTGCCCCGTTATAGTAAGCGTAAGGGGTATACTATATATATTTTCCTGGAGATTATCTTGCGATCAATCTGTAGAATCTGTATTATCATGCCTTTGTAAGTCTCCTACACCAATCTCTCACCGCGCTGAAAGATTAAAACTATATAAAAGATTTTCAATATGATTAATAAAGAAAAAATCACTTAATCCATCTCAAGAAAAATTGTTGTTTTCATCATATACTGGTAATACGACATTTAACCTTCTATCTTTTTCTATGTATATATCAGAGGTTTTTTCTGCCTGAATACGGTCCTCTAGTGTCTGTAGAAATGCTACATAATCAGTACTCCCAGTATTATTAAAGTTCTTATCATAAAAATCTTGAGAAATATTTCTGATAAGGTTTGAGGTATAACTGTCATTAGAAATTCCTGATGATCTAATTGCTGTTTTAAAATCTGTAAAATCAATTCCTTCCGTTGAAATTTCCTGAAGTTTTTCATATGAACTTAAAAGTTGTGTTTTCTTTTCCTCAATAGCCTGAACTCGAGGGAGAGTAAAGAGTAAAAACATCGCTAGAAGTATAAGCAGAAAGAATATATTTGCTATCGCTATCTGAACGATAGAATTCTTCATTCTCTTTGTAAGTTTCATATTTTAAATTTAAAAAGATAAGTCTTCTTTTGGTACATATTTCAGTACAAGTTGAAAGGTAGTTCTTTGTGTATATGGTCAAGACTGTACTGCAATAGAAGATAGAGTCAGTGGTTTATCTATAATGCTGAAAGTAGTATCTTTGTAGTTTTCTAAAAAGTATATAAAACTACTTGCGCGAGAGATAGAGGTCCCTCATCTGGAACTAGGTGAGACAGATCCATCACTCAAAGAGACTATATCAGTATTCCAGTCTGAAGAATAAGTGTCACAGGTGATATTCAGTGAGTCATCTAAAACAACTAAATTATAGCATTGTAACTCTCCCTTATCTGTAGGAGAAAATGTATTCTTCAACTCATCAAAATCAGTAAGAATATCTAAGGGCCTTAATCTTGAATCATTTTTTTCTAATAAAAATGAAACTTTTTTTGAAAAATTGAAATTATCTAATCCATATATATCTCATAAAAGAGGAAATATATTTTCTGCCTGAGAAGATATTTTTGTTCACAAAAGTCCCTCATACTCTTCAAGAGTAGGTGTAACTCAATAACAAGTATCAGGGAATATAGAGTTATCTCATAGGAATACATGACATATAGGAGAGAGAAAAGCGTATTCTTTCTTTGTTTCCCCTTCTTGTATATAAATATATCCCATTCACAAAAGTATAGTAATTCCGAGAAGCATGTTTATAGTAAAAAATACACTACTAAATTTCTTAATATAGTAATACATATCTTTTTCTTGTCTTGTCTCTACTTTTGCGACCTCATCTTGAATATCTTGAGTATCTGTAAATTCATCAAATATATTTTCAGAATTTAGATCCTTACTCTCAATATCTTCGTTTTCATTCCCCATGATCTTTGTATAAAAAATAACTACTCCTCAATAGTAGCATAAACAGCAATTTTATCAAAGCAAAATGGGTTTACAATGTCTAAAATATTTTGTTATTTATTTCCTCGAAGAGTATCAAGAAGTTTCGTACTTGTACCGTAACGTATACGGATATCTTTTGGAAAGCTATTTAAGAAAATTTCTCCCCACTTTGTAGTATATATTCTATTATCAAGAAACACTACTACTCAGCTGTCTTTTCGCGTCCTAATGAGCCTTCAGAATCATTGTTTAAGTTTTAAAACTGATTTTGGAATAGCATACTCAGAAAAACTATCATCAAAAAGACGAGATCTTGCCATAAATATAGGATCACTTGGTACGGCAAACGGTATTTTATGAATAATTAAGTATTGAAGATCTTTTCCAGGAATATCAATTCATTCCCAGAAGGTATCTGTTCACAAAAGTACTGATCTATCAGGATGTTTTTTAAAAAAGTCTATTTGTTTGTGTTTACTTCCACTTACTCATTGTGCTAATAGGTACATGTTTTCTTTTTCTAATTGTATTTTCAACTGCGTATATACTTCTCTTATAGCAAAGAATGCTGTAAATAAAACTAAGGTTCTCCCTTTTACTATAAGAAAGAATGATTCCAAAAATTGTACAATAACAGGAAGATTATCTTTTATACTTCAAAGATCTTGAGGAATAAATAGTAAAGCCTGTTTACTATAGTCAAAATCTGATGGAAGAAGTATTTTCTCAAATTGCTCTAAAGATAGTACTTTACTAATATAGGAAAAATTATCCTCCATTTGTAGTGTAGCACTTGTGAGTATAACACTTTCAAGATTAAGCCATAAATGGCTATCTAAAAATTCTCCTGGTCTAAGAACAGTAAAATGTAGTTGGGTTCCTCTATTTTCATCATGACTAATGTAGTAAATGTTTTTTTCTATATCGGTAGAAAGAAATACTTGCGAAAGTATCTCTCTCATATATGAAATTTCTTGGGTCTCAGAAGAAAGTAAGAGGGCTTTCTTTTCTCATAAAGTAAAGATATCCTGTCTGAGTGATTCTAAGTTATCAGATATTTTCTTGGCAAGTGTGATGGTGTTTCAATATTCTGTAAAAAAAGAATCCTTAAGTAATATAGTTTTATACTTTGCATCAAGAGCAAATTCTGAGAATATTTTTCCTTCTAAGATTGAAAATAGTTCAGCAGTATCAAAGAGTAACTGTTGCTTCTTTATTCCCATACTATCTCACGATAACTTATGTTTCACTAGTTTTTTATCAACTTTTTGAAAAAGTCTTTGCACTCATTCAAATGAAAGTGTTTTTCTGAGAGATTGAGTCACAATGTCTTCAAGAGAATGAGCTTCATCGAGTATAAGGTTTTTTACTCATCATAGCAAAGATCCTTCAGACACAATATCCTGAAATAAAATATGATTATTTGTAATAATAATATTTGCTGATTTTGCTCTTTGTCTTGCCCTGAGAGCAAATTCATATTCTTTAAATGGATTTCCTTCATCGAAAATAAAACTATTCCCTGCGTGTATTTCTGAAAGAAAACTATACTCTTCTCAAAAAAAGTTCAGTTCATCTAGTTCTCAAAACTCACTTTCCATACTCCAAAACAATATTTTTAAAACAAATGATATTTGAGTATTTGAGCTCAGGTCGGGTGAATCTAAAAATTCAAAAAAGGAGCTTACTCATAAATAGTTTCTCTTTCACTTAAGTTTAGTGTAGCTAAATTTTTGAGGAAAATGTTCACTCAAAAATTGAAGATCTTTATAATATATTTGATCTTGAAGAGCCTTTGTACTTGTAGATATATGTACAGGCTCTTTAAAGGATAAAGAATGTTTAATTGCAGGCAGAAGGTAAGCAAAGGTCTTCCCTATTCCAGTTGGAGCCTCAATAAGAGTTTTTCATCACTTCGAAAGTGTAGTGTCTACTTTGTCGAGCATTACCTTTTGGCTCTTTCTTAGCTCAAAATTAGGTATTTTTGCTAAAAACTCTTCTATATCTTCACTTGTGTCAGAGCTATGAATGTCACCTATGTCCCCTATGTGTTTCTGTAACTGTTTCATATATATATCTACAATATCATCTCGCTCCATGATCTTCTTTTCTTTTTCTAGGTATTCATCTCTTAAAATATGAACCCCTACATCCTGGCACAGAGAAAAATACTCCTTTGCAAGAGTTTTCTTATGCTTTGGAAGTTTTTGTAGTTTTTGAATAAGTTTTTTAAATACTTGTACCGTTGCAATAGTATCATCTATTGCTCTATGTGCACTTTCTAAGCGTATCCCAAAAATATCACATAAATATCATAAGTTCAGTGATTTTTCTTGAAAACATAAAAAATTTGCAAGGAAGAACGTATCTATATATGGATTCTTAGAAGTATCTATTCAGTGAGACTCTAAAAAACGTATATCAAAAGGAATGTTATGCCCTATTAATGGGAGTCATTCTATAAAATCTTGAATATCGTCCTGAATATCAGAAAATCTTGGAGCATTTGCTACATCTTCATCGAATATATTCGTAATCTGAGATATAAGAGCCGGGATGTCTCTTCTTGGGTTCACAAAACTTGTAAATCTATCAAGCTCTTGAAATGATTCTCTATCAATCTTAATAAATGCAAGCTCAATAATAGCATCATCCTTTGCTGAAAGTCAGGTTGTTTCAAGGTCTAAGACTACAAACATATAGTATATTTAACAGATATATATAATTTTTAAACAGGAAACTTCAAAAAGATTTTGCAATGAATACCCCTAAGTTATAATGACAATAAATATAACAATAGAAACAATATGAATTTTATAAAGCTTTTATCCATAGTATGAGTATTACTCCTGAGTGCAAATCAAGTTTTTGCTCTCAGTTATAAAGATACCCTTCCTACTAACTCGTGATTTAAAAGCGTATCTCAGAGCGATATTTGAGCAGCAAAGTTACTACAAGATTATGTAAAATCATATAGAGATAAGATTAATTCACTACTCGATTCATATAATGCTAAGGAAAGCCTCATAATTGAGCTTGCAAACGATGACTTAAAACAAATGTCTCGAAGTCTAGATATCATTCAGTATAAATCAGTGAACCCTGATGTTGTAAATGATGTTATGAAAAGTATTGTCTCAGATTTAAAGACTCTCAATAATCGAATGAAAATTTATTTAGAGCAAGAAAAAATCCTCCATAAAGAGAGAGTAGAACAAATAAAAATAAAATACATTAAAATATGATCTAAAATATCTTTAATACTAGACAATATCATCCTATCACTTAGTAATAGCCTTATAGAAAAAGAAACGCTGAGTAGTGAAGAAAAAAGTATTGTAAGGAGCCTTGTAGTAATAAGGCAGCAGAATGAAAAAATTACAGCATTCAAAAATATAGAATTTCATTCAGAACAAGAAATGAAAGATTACTTTAGGAATATCATAAATATTTTAAGAACAGAAATTATATCTATCAAAAACATATCTCGTTAAACTGCTAGTCCTATTTGTTTAAATAATTGATTTTTTTCTTTATGTGAAAGTCTTTTTATTTGCCCTTCCATTAGTCCATCAATATTTATGGTCTCTATACGTATTCTCTTGAGTTTTTTCACTTTTGATCATACCTCTTCTACCATACGACGAATTTGTCTATTTTTTCACTCCGTAAGAATAATACTGAACTTCCCTGCTGCAAGTCTTTCTATCCTGCATTCTTTTGTTCTACTCCCTAAGACCATAACTCATCTTCACATCTCTTCAAGTTCACTATCACCTATGGCACCAAAAGTTTCTACAACATACTCTTTTTCATGTCAAAAACTTGGGTGGGTAAGATAGTTTGTCATTCTCCCATCATTCGTCAAAATAATAAGCCCAGTCGACTCCTTATCAAGTCGTCATACAGGAAATACTCTTTCTGGTACATCAATTATGTCTATAATAGAGTTTCCTTCTCTCTGAGCACACGTAGTCTCTACTCCCCTTGCTTTGTTATATTTATAGTAGACAAAATCTTGTTGGGACATTTTCGCTCATTTCCCTAGCGTCACAATATCACTATCGGGATTTACAGACTGTCATATTTTTGCTATTTCTCCATTTACAAGAACTTGTCCATCACGTATATATTCTTCAGCTTTTCTACGTGAGCATATTCATGCTCCACTCATATATTTCTGTAATCGCATTGTTTCTGACATTTTATTTTTTATTAGTAATTATCTGTACTTCATTTTCTATCTTGATTCAAAATTCCTTTTCAACTTTTTCTTGAGCTACATCTATAAGTTGTAACATATCCTTATAGGTACCATGTCCATCATGCATTAAAAAATTTGCATGTTTATCAGAAAAATACGCTCCTCATATCTTATGTCACTTCAGTCAAACTTTTTCAATCAAGAATCATGCTGATATATCTCTACTTGGATTTTTAAAAAAACTTCAGCAACTATTCCCTTTTGGTTGTTTATTTTCTCTAAAATCTATATTATCGATATCACTATGATATTTTTCTACCTTTTTTGAAAGATCAAATATAGCAGAAATTATAAAGTATTTTCTTTCTTGTTTCAATATAGAATCTCTATATTTAAAGTTCATATCATTTTTTAGTAAAGTAGACACTTGTCCATTTTCTAAATCTAATACCTCGCAAGATACAAAGTTATTTTCTATTTCTAAACCAAAACAACCAGCATTTCAATAGACTGCTCCTGCGACACTTCCAGGGAGTCATATAAACCTGTGCCACAAGTCTTGACAGTACACATTCTCAAGCTTTTCTGCTATCATCCAAATTGACTCAGATCAGAAAGTTTTTAATATCTTTGACTCTTTATTGTAGTCCCATCCTGTAAGTGAATTTTTAATCACTACCCCTTCATATTCATCGAAAGCAAAAAGCATATTTGTCCCTCAACTAATCCAAAGTATTTTTAAATCTTTACTTTGAGCCCACTGAATAATTTCAAAAATCTTTCCAAGCTCCTGCTGGGAAGATATCTCAAAATACCATCGAGCTGTAGCCGGTGTTTTATAGTTTGATAAATAAGTTATATCTATATGTTGCTCTAAATATTGCATTAAGATTTTTTAAAGTTTTTTTGATATTTAATGATTGCTTGCCCCGTATAACTTGTTTTACATTTTTTTACATGTTCAATATCTCAAGCTACTACAAGAGTTCCTCACATATCTCATCATTCTGGTCATATGTCTATAATATGATCTGCATTGAGGATAATATTCATATTGTGTTCAATAACAATAACTGTATTTCATTTATCAACAAGTGAATGAAGTATATGAAGAAGCTTCTCTATGTCTTGGAAGTGTAATCATGTAGTTGGTTCATCAAGTATATATACTGTTTTTGAAGTACTTCTTTTAGATAGTTCGCTTCCGAGCTTAATACGCTGAGCTTCTCATCATGAAAGAGTTGTAGAGCTTTGTCCGAGTCGTATATACCCAAGTCATACTTTGTCTAATATGTCGAGTATTTTAAGGATACGTGGATGTGCATGAAAAAATTCTCGAGCTTCCTCCACCGTCATTTCAAGTACATCAGCAATAGTCTTTCACTTATATTTGATTTCTAAAGTTTCAGGATTAAATCTCTTCCCATCACAAGACTCACAAGTAGTATATACAGGTGGGAGAAAATGCATTTCTATTTTTTTCACTCCATCACCATCACATTCCTGACAACGACCATCTTTCGTATTAAAAGAGAATCTCCCTGGAGCATATCATCGAAGTTTAGCATCATAGCTCGCAGAAAATACTTCCCTTATAAAAGTAAAGACTCCTGTATATGTAGCTGGGTTTGATCTTGGAGTTTTCCCAATAGGGGATTGATCTATTACAAGTACCTTATCAAAATGCTCTACTCCTGAAATAGATTTGTGTGTTCCTACTGTCCTACTTGCTCTATTAAGAGTGTTGGCAAGGTAGTTTGCTAAAATATCATTTATGAGAGACGACTTTCCTGATCACGAAACACCAGTGACAACTGATAAGTGTCAAACAGGGAAGTCTACATTAATGTTCTTTAAATTATGATGTGTTGCTCACTTTACTGAAAGAGTTCATGCACTCTTTCTCTTTATTGTCTCTAATGAGACAGATTTTTGTCCACTAAGATAGGGTCAGGTTACAGAATTTTTATCTTTACATATTTGAGTGAAAGTTCCTTCTGATACTACTCTCCCTCAATGAATACCAGCTCATGGGCCTATATCTATGATATGATCAGATTCTCTCATAATATCTTCATCATGTTCGACAACAATAAGTGTATTTCCAACATCTCTGAGTTTTTTTAAGTTCTTAATAAGCATATCATTATCACGTGGATGGAGTCCTATAGACGGTTCGTCTAATACATAAATAATTCCCTCAAGTTTAACTCCTATTTGAGTAGCAAGACGTATTCTCTGTGCCTCTCAACCAGAAAGTGTATTAGCTCTACGTGAAAGAGTCATATATGAAAGACCTACTCCCTCAAGAAACTCTAGTCTCTCCATGATATTTTTCATTACTTTTTCTGCTACCACTTGTTGTTCTGAATTAAGACTCAGTGATTTAAAGTATTTTTGAGACTCAATAATGTTCATCTCTCATAAATGTCCAATATGTTTTCATGATAGAAAAACACTTAGTGATTCTTTTCCTAAACGAAATCCACCACAATCTGGACACTCTATGTTTGTCACATAATCATCATAGTGTCCATGTTCTACTCCACCATCATAATATCTACGAGTAAGGGTATTAATTGCACCTTCAAATTTCGAATTATAAGTATTCTTTCTTCCTGATTCATTTACGAAAGAAACACTATACTGATCACTTCCAGTTCCATACATAACTATTTCTCGCTCTCGTTTACTCAGTTTACTATAAGAAATATTCGTATCTATATCATGCTTCTTAGCAACCTCTTCAATAAGCGCAAGGAAGTAGTTCCCAAATCATGGAGGAAGTACGCAACCCTCGGAAAGTGTAAGATTAGGATTTACTATAGTCTCCTCAAGAAACACCATCTTTTCACCTAATCAATGACAAGCATCACAAGCTCAGTGATGAGAATTAAAACTAAAAGAAGATATGGACAACTTCTCAGGAACGTGTCCACAACTACTACAAATAAATACTTTTGAAAAGTCTCGAGTTTCTCACTTGTGAGTAAATACCGAAACTGACATTTGCCCGTCTCCATTTTTATATGCAACCTGAATACTGTCTTTGAGCCTTTTACTATCAGCACTTTCGCTCTCACTAAAATCTTTTACTACTAATCTATCTACAATGATCTCAACCTTTATATTTTCTTTTGGGAGAATAAAGTCAGTATTTACATTGTATTCTGTGCCATTTATCAAAAATCTTATAAATCCAGCATCAAGAACTTCTTTTTTAATTTTCTCGATATCTAAATCTTTTTTTCCTCTCAAAAATGGACATGTAAGAAAAAACTTTGTTCCTAAATCAAAACTCGATATATATGTGACAATGTCTTTAATAGAATCTTTTTTAATAGTACTATCACAATTAACACACTTTCTATCTCAAATATTAAGATATAAGAGTTTATAATAGTCATATATTTCTGTAATAGTTCCAACCGTACTTCTGGGATTCCTATTTGTTGTCTTCTGATCAATAGAAATAGTAGGGGAGAGCCCTGTAATTTCATCATAGAGAGCCTCATCTTTGCTTCCTCATACAAACATCCTTGCATAGCTTGAAAGACTCTCAAGGTACTTTTGTTGACCTATAGAGTATATTGTGGAAAAAGCGAGTGATGATTTTCCAGAACCTGACAAGCCAGTAATAACAGTTAAAGTGTTTTTCGGTATTTTTACATCTATATTTTTAAGGTTATGTGTTCTCGCACCACGGACTTCAAGAAATTTTGACATGAAAAAATGTTAGCCATTAAAACTAACATTCCATTGTATAGAGATATTTTTTTATGCAAGATTATTGCTCTCTATAGTAGGTTGCACGAATCATTCATTTGATTTTTGTTGTATTAGAATTCAAAACATTACATTGCTCAGCACTTAAGCCTGCAGGTAATTTATAGTTTATAGCATCATCCTGAAAATAAATTTCATCATCACCAGCAGGATTTTTAGGTAAATCAATAGTATATCTTATTTCAACCTGCGTACTGCCTCATTCAGCATTTAATGGAACCTCCAGTAGAATTCTTCATTGGTCTTCTCATCCTAAATTTAAATAATCTCCAACTAATGACACGGTATCCCTAATAACTCATGATGTTTCAGGACCTAAAGTCGGGTCATTAACTAAATAGAGTCAAACTGGGATATTTACATCTCACTCTTTAAATCAACAGTCAATGCAATTATATCCATCATAATGACCATTATGGTTATTACATGAAGGACAAAATAATATTTCTTCAACTATTTCTGCTTTTCTAGTTCCCATATATAATATATCTTTAAATTATATTATAAGTATAGCAAATATCTTTCGAAAAATCAACTAATCACTTGCTAAAACAATAGCATTTATTTTTTTATATCCATTTTTTTGAAGAAGTGTTGTGATTTCGATGAGAGTAGAGCCTGTTGAAATAACATCATCAACTAAATAGATGCTTAGGTCTCTGTTTATACTTTTTTTCAAAGAGAAAACTCCATTTAAATTTTTTATTCGATTTTCACGTGAAAGATGGCTTTGCTGTTTACTGTATTTTGGTCTAGAGAGAGCTTTATTATCGACAGTTATGTCTAGAATCTCTGACAAGTGTTTTGCAATCTTTTCACTCTGGTTGTATCACCTTTTCCATTTCCTAAGAAAGTGCATGGGAACAGGTAGTAAAATAGCTTTTTTAGTGAGTATATGTTTCTGAAAAAACTTCTGATTTTGTAGTATAATGTCCTCGTAGGCATTATGTTTTCAGTAAAACTTTGCATGTTTTAAGAGCCTTTTTACTCCTGGTTGGGAATACCTACTAAGAACAATGGTCTGATCAATAGGAAAAAAATGTTGGCAATTCTCATGAGTTTTAAAGTTAGGAGAGCTTTTTTTACAAACATAGCAATATGGTTTATATATAAACATTTTCTTTATGCATAATGGACAAAAAAAGTGTCAAATAGCTTTACAGCCATAACACTTTTTTTCTGAAAATAGGGAAGATATATACGAAAGTATATTCATACTTACTTTCTAAAAATTTCCGAAAGACTCTCAACTCCAAATCCAGTCATTCCTTTTGGCATTTTTCCATAAGGGTCTCATTCATTTATATATGCTCCTGCTATATCTATATGTGTATATTTTTCATTATTTTCAAGAAAATTAGCAAGAAAGGCTCATCACATAGATGATCCTGCATAAACCCCTCTATCTAAATTTTTATAATCAGCAATTTCAGATTTAGTTTTTTCCATAAAGTGTTCTCATAGTGGGAGTTCAACATATTTTTCTGTGTTTTCTATAGAGTATGCAAGAAGTGAATCCAACATCTTCCTATCTGTCCCCATAATTCAAGCATATCGAAATCATAAGGCTACCATAACTGCTCCTGTAAGAGTAGCTATCGTCATCATTCTATTGGTGTTATAATTTTTTCCGAGATAACTCATACCATCAGCCATTACAAGTCTTCATTCAGCGTCTGTATGAATAATCTCAACGGTTTTCCCCGTATAGCCTGTAAGAATATCTGAAGGTTTATAGGCATTACTTGATACTACATTTTCAGCTAAACATAGACAGGCTACTATATTTTTGTCTATATTATGTCTATCAAGCTCTTTCATTAAAGAAAAAGTAACGGCCGCTCCTCACATGTCTCCCTTCATATCATACATGTAATCTCATGGTTTTATTTGGTTTCAGCCTGTGTCGAAGGTAACTCATTTACCAACTATTCCATAAACTGGTTTTTTCTTGTCTACTATATGTTCAAGAATTACCAAGCATGGTTTATTGTCACTTCACTTTCACACTCACTCAATAAGCCCAAGTCATTTTTTTTGAATATCTTTATATGTAAGAATTTTTACTTTAATGTTTTTGAATTTTGTCTTTTTCACTCTCCTAGCGAATATTTCTGGGGTAAGATCACAGGCTGGGGTCTCTCAAAGATCTCTAGAGAGGGATATATTTTCTATTGTTTTCTCTATATCTTGAAGTACTTTTTTTTGACCTACCGTACAAAGAACACACAATTTTCTATGTTTCTTTTTTGTTTTATAGTCCTGAAAACTATATCTTGAAAGTTGACATACCCTAAACAAAAGAGCTAAATTATTTGAGTCTTTCGCGGCAAGACATATGTCTTCTGGCATCTCTCGCAAATGCTTTCATAAAAAGTTTACATGGGCTTCCTGAGTTTTTTCCTTATTTATTAAAACAAAGAGTTTTTTATACTTTACTCATCACAGGAAGTACTCCTTCATGCATGATTTTTTAGCCCTGAGGTGTTTTCGAATATCTTTTACGATATGTGAGTCCAACTTTATAAAATCGATAGCTCAGAGCTCAGTTTCACTGGGGAGAGATAAAACAATATTTTCACTTCAAATTTCTGAGGCCTTGTGCGTGTATTTTATCATAAAGAAATAGGATTACGAAAAGTATAATAAGAGACAAAGAGATAGAGAGATTCTCACAGGAGAAGTATTCATAATGAGAGTATAGAAAAATCCCGAAAAAGGAAAAAACAAAGAACACAAAGTATATTGACAAGAATTGAAAAAATATGAAAAAAGTATCTCTCTCATTCATATCTAAATCTGTAAAATGCCCCTACAAATAGAAATAGAAAGGAAAAAATAAAATAGAAAAGAGTGAAAAAATTCTTTTCTATATTCTCTGGCAGAATAAAAGTATAGAGGCCTATACACAAAAGAATAACACTAATACAACTAAATAGTAATGCAACATAATTTTGAAATCGTTCATGAAATAAAATCAACAAGTAGGAACTTATACCAAGAACAGGAATCAGAAATAATACATAGCCATTTTCATTTCATATATACAGCCCTGTTATACATATAAAGGCAGAAACAAGAAGTACTCCCCAGGAACGAATAAGCTGAAGAGGCAGCATAAGAAGATGTTTTATATGATCTGTAAAAGTGAGAAAAAACATTCATATCATTCCAGCAAGTACTCATGTAGAGAACAGCTCTCCTCACAAGAACAGCCTATAAAAGACAACTATTTCTAAAAAGCTAAAAGCAATAAAATAGTGACTCAAAATAGAATAATACTTTTTTCCTTTAGATGAATAAAGAAGTATAAAAAAGAGTATAAATACATACACAATGTTTACGAAATCTATAAAAGAGACTTCTTCGAAGAATCCTGCAATATACATGATATGTCTTCCAATATAGTAGAGTGACACCAAAACCACATTCACTCTTATAAAATCCTGAAATACCTGAAATTTATGTTCTATAAAATATAATCCTAAAACAAGGGTATTCAGAAACAGTAGAACAACCGGTATGTTAATATCTCCATAATAAGAACGCAGCAATATCAAAACAGCACTATAGAAAAGCAGACAAGCTATATAATATACATATTTATAAAAAAAATCCCGCATAAAGCCTTGTATGTCTGACATAGACGGGATATAAGTCTTTTCTTCCTCCTCTACAAGATCTTCTAGCTGGTTATCATCAGGCCTACTCCAAAGTCCTATAACAAAAATTAGAGCTATAAATATATATATATTTGCCACCCAAAA
>CALHAQ010000044.1 GCA_937931775.1 uncultured Candidatus Altimarinota bacterium
CTGGAGAGCTCATGAAGCTTCAACAAGAAGCAATGAAAGTAAAAAAAGAATTAGAAAACACGCTTATCGAAGCAGAAGTAGATGGTTTAGTTGTAACAGTAAATGGTGAAATGAAGGTTGAAAAAGCCGAATTTGAATCAGATAAACTTATCTCAGGATTATCAGCGAGCCAAAAAGCAGATCTTGAAAAAGCTATCATGGACGCTGTAAACAAAGGAATGAAAAAAGCTCAAGAAGTTGCAGGAGATAAAATGCAATGAGTAATGCAATGAATGGGACTTGGAGACATGATGGGAGGAGGACTTCCAGGTGGAATGTAAAAACATAATCATTTAATAAAAAAAGACTTACATAATGTAAGTCTTTTTACTACCAGTCTTTTTCTCCTCCTCTATTTATATCTCCAAAAAAACTTTCAAAACTATTCTGAAAATTAGATCATTGCTCTTGTTTATTATAATACTTTTGGTTATATATTTGTTGCGTCTTTAGTTGCTGTGTAATTTCCTCAAGCTCTTTTTTTTCTGCTTCACTCATTTCTGTAATTTTTTGTTCATCTCAGAGAGTATATCACTCCTCTCTCTGATTCTTTATTGGGGCACCTGATTCTCATTGTTCTTCTTCATTCTTATCCTCCTCTCATCACTCATTATCTTGAGATTTAGATCATGATCAAGACTGCTGTTCTTGTGAGGTCTGCTCTTCGTTTTGTGTGATATTTTCTAAGAGAGATGTAACAACATTGTAGTTATACCTTGTATCAGGGTGTTCAGAAATATTTAAAGATCCAGAATAATAACTGAGAGCTTCTTCTAATATTTTAGAATCCGAAATCTCAGAAGAAAAGTAGTTTCAAAGTGCTGCATTTCAAAAATTATGAAGCATTCTCACGTCCTCATCTACATGGTTATCTAATGCTTGAGAGTAAAATCCCTGAGAATAATCCTTTTTAAAGTAAAAAAAATCTTTATATATATTCCATGCAGAAAAAATACATACTCATGATATAAGTACTGAGATAAAAAGAAATGTTTTTATATTTCTCTGCATTTTATATACTTCTTTTAAAATAAAGGGAATATCAGAGGCTTCATAAATAGAATATGTAAAACAAGAAAGAAAGATAGAAAAATCTAGAAATATTTTCGCTGTCTATTTCGCTTTTATGGATTCAAAGAGAGATATCCTCCTGTATACTATAGTACTCTCATCCAATACTTTGAGTAAGTTTCTTAAGTCCTGAAATATTGAGACTTGCTATCACAAGTTCACCATTATATATTTTATAAGGAGCAAATATATCTCCAGTAGGAATATATCATCAGTCTATTGTCCCGACTCAAATTACGATAACTTTCAGGTCTTTCTCCTGCAATTTTTTCTTTATCTCACTACTAATAAGAATATTATTCTCGTCACCATCAGTAAGAATAATAATACTTCCGGTCATATCATAACTAAAATTTTCTATAGCATCACTCAAAGCAATATCAATTTCCGTTCCCTGCACGCTTATATTATTACTATCTATAGAATTAAGAAAAGTTGCATAAAGAGAGATATCAGTAGTAAAAGGGAGAACTCTCAGAGATTCTCAAGCAAATATACTCAAAGCAAAACTATATCATCTATGTGTAGAGACTATATTATATATCTTTTCCTTTGCTGCCTTTAAACGTGATATTCAAGCTATATCTCATACATTCATACTCTTTGATACATCAAGCACAAATGCGATATGAGAACTTCCCTCTCCATAATTTTTATTGTCAGATTCTAAGAATTTTATACACGTTAAAAGAGAGCATACAATAGCAAGTATTAAAAACACCTTTCAAATAATGTGTATATTTTTATTCATTATGAAAGTTTTATCTTCTTAAAAAATACTATATATCATATAATTCAAAAACATAGAAGTAATACATACAATACTCGAGATCTTTGAGAGTTATGAAACTGGATTACTTCTATCTCAAGTTTCGACTTCTCTAGCTTTCAAATAGTAGAGAGTATACTACTAAAAGTAGAAAGACTATCAGCTCTAAAATATTCTCCTCCTGTTTCTTCTGCAATTTTCTTGAGTATTTCCTCATCAACTCATGACACTAAAACCTTCTGATTAAATCAAAATCATGTAGGAACATCAATCGATGTCTGTCATTGCTTTCATACTCAGATACTATAAGTTTTAATTCCTTCCTGCTTCAATAACTTAAGAGCAAGTTCTGGTTTCACTCCTCTATTTGCCTCTCAGTCAGTAATAAGGATAATTACTTTCTCTCTCTCTGGCTCACTAGAAAGTAAAACATCACTCGCAAGTACAAGACCATCTCAAATTGCAGTTCCTTGGAGATTCTGATGCTGTTGATTAATAGTATCTATACGTATATCTTCTATGAAGTTTGATACAAAATTATAATCATGAGTAAGTGGAACTGATTGAAAAGGTTTTCCAGAAAAAAGTATTACTCCGATCCTATCGCTCTCTATACCTGCTATGAAATCTCACAATACTTGTTTTGCAACTTCAAGCCTTGTTGGACTAAGATCAGTAGCTATCATAGAGTAACTTAGATCAAAAACTATCTCTATATCTATTCCATTTTTTTGTATCTTTTCTATCTGTACATTACTGTATGGCCCAGCTAAAATTATAAAGAACAAAGCGCAAATAATAAATATTATAGCTCTATAAGTTTTATACCAGAGAGAGTTTCTACCATACACTTGTGAGAGAAGCTCATCTTCTAAGAAATTAGTTCTTGCCTCTTTTAAGAGAATAAAAAGTATAACTCCTATTCAGATAATAAGTCCTATTATTATCCAATAAGTATTTTCAAATCCATGTATGATGAAATCACTCATTAAAATGAAAGGTATCAAAGAATATCAGATATATATTTTTCTCTCGTAGTCACGCTTACTTTTTTTCATGAATACTCATGCTTATAACTTTTTACAAATATTTTCATGAGCGTATTATCTTGTAGTGAATGTATTTTTTGAAGTTCTTGAAGTGTAGCTTTATGAGCAGAAGGAATTCATTCTATCATAAGTAACTCTCTTATTCAGATATTATACTTTTTGAAAAAAGCCTGACTATCTAAATCTTGAGACTGTTCTCCAAGTTTTGCAAAATATTGTTTCATTTTTTGTTTTTGAGAAGGTATATTATCTCATTGAGAGGTATGTATTTTCTCTACTTTTCATTTCTGAAACGCTAAAGAAAGTACTATATAAAAAAGACAGAGAAATAATACGAGTATGCCGAGTAATCCCCACCACGGGAATGGGATTTCTCTGAGTCATTTTATAGATATTTTTTCTTCTGGATTTTCTTCTAGATTTTCTGAAGAAGCAGTAGTTTTTTCATCAGGGAAAGAAAGATCTGTTTGCTCTTGAGTACTAATAATGTCACTCACTATAACATCTACTACTTTGTCATCAATGATTTCTCAAGAAGCTGTAAGAATTTTCACTGGTCCTAGGGAAAACTCTCAGACATTTTGAGGTCTGAGATCTAAGGTATACTGAGCCATACTTTTTACCTCACCATTTATACTTTCATAATTATATCACTGACTTTGGGAAAATATAAGAAAGTCCTCAATACCTATAACATCCATTTGAATACTCTCCTGAGAAATATCACTCATATCAACAAGTATATCAAGCTTGAGAGAATCTCATAATGTTAGCTGTGATGTAGATATATTCATATCAATACTTTCTGATGCAAGTACTGCTAGAGGCAAAAAAAGTATGAGCAGTAAAAAAACTATAGAAAAAATATGTCTCATAATATATACTTAAAGTATTAAGATCTTTCTCTGAGTTTCATAAGTCAGAGAAATGTTGCAAATATAGAAGAATATTCATCAAGATAAATACTATCTATTCAAAGCCTTTTAAGCCTTATAGAGAAATCTGAAAGTTTTTGCTTTCTCTTGTCTATATAGATTTGTTTTTTTTCACTATCTCACAAATCAATAGCTACTCACCTATTTTCTCATCTCAAGCTCGAGATGCCATCTCACTCTAGAGTATTCTCAAAATGGGATGAAATATGAACAAAGATAATATCGTGTTTTAGTGCAGCTATTTTAAAGCTTTTTTCATCTATATTCATTGAATCAGTAAGAATAAAAATGATAGATCTTTTAAGTTTATTTTTCATAACAAAATCAATACTAAGTGTCTCTGATATTTTTCTCGGATAAACAGATAGTTTTTCAAGAGCATACAAATTCACAGGATTTTTTTTCGGAGGAATATAAGTTTCTCCCATCTCATCTAATATATATCAACCAAAACTCTCTCCATTCGAACTACTCGCATGATAAAGCACATGAACTACCTCTTGAAGCAGATTTCTTTTCTCTCAGTTTCAAAACATAAGAGATTCTCTATTATCAGCAATACAAAGTATATTTCACTGTTTTTCCTCTCTATACCGTCTCATAATAGTAGTTCACTCACGACTAGAAGTAAGCCAATCTATATACTTCGCATCATCACCATAACTATACTCTCGAAAGTCTTGGAATTCTATTCCCTTTCCAGAAAATGCTGCTTTAAAATTCCCAGCAAAAAGAGAGTTCATGAGTTTTGAACTCTTTATATGTATCTTTTTTGCATGAGAAGTTTTCATAATAATTTAATCAATTTTTGTATCTGCAAGGATTCTTTCAATCATATCATCACTCGTGATATCTTCAGCTAGCGCTTCATAACTCATGATGATTCTATGTCTCATTACTCAGTAGGCCATTTCTTTTACGTCTTCAGGAAGAACAAAGCTTCTTCCATAAATTGCAGCTAAAACTTTTGCAGTTCGAAGAAGTGCCAGGGAGGCTCTTGGAGATCAACCATATGATATCTCAGGATACTTTTCACTATCACGGCTTGCAAATACGATTCTACAAATATATTCATAAACACTCTGTGATACTTCCACACCATCTATAAGTTTTTTGAAATTTTGAATATCTTTTTTAGTAAATACTTTTGATATTTTCACTATTTCCCTCTCAAGAGATTCCGTAAGAATCTTTTTCTCTTCTGCAGCAGTTGGATATTCTACAAGAGTTTTTAGTAAGAATCTATCAAGTTGAGCTTCTGGGAGATGAAATGTTCCTTCCTGCTCTAATGGGTTTTGAGTCGCTAAAACAATAAATGGTTCATCTAAAAGAAAAGTTTCTTCTCCGATCGTCACCTGTCTTTCCTCCATACATTCTAAAAGTGCTGATTGGACCTTACTTGGAGCCCTATTTATCTCATCTGCTAATACAAAATTAGCAAAAATTGGTCATTTTTTCACCTCAAAACTTTTCGCATCAGGATCATATATCTTTGCTCATATAAGATCACTTGGCAATAAATCAGGAGTAAACTGTATCCTCTGAAAATCAAGTTTCAAGGCTTGTGAAAAACTACTCACTGTACGAGTCTTAGCAAGCCCTGGAGCTCATTCTAAAAGTATATGTCCTCCTGATAATAAAGCAATGACGATATCTCTTTTGAGATTATCTTGTCCTACTATTACTTTTCCTACTTCATCAAGAAGTTGTCATATTTTCATTGAAATTTCCTGCATAAATTCGCATGTGTTTTTATATAAAAATGTACCCCCTATTCTACAAAAAAACACTCATTTTCAAAGTCTCAAACAGCCATACTTTGGAGAAAAGTTTGACTAAAATAGTTATTATTTAATAAAGTAATTTGAGATTAAAAAAATAGCACTTAAAGTGCTATTTTTTTAATCTATT
>CALHAQ010000045.1 GCA_937931775.1 uncultured Candidatus Altimarinota bacterium
TATTTAGTGAGTATGATACTTCATGAGAATTTTCATATGATGTTTCTAGAAATTTTCTCCAATCATTTGATTCATTTGTAAATGAATTAGGTAGTTCTGAAAAGAGACATGATTACTTTTTATATTATTTAGAGAAACAATTACTGTATTTATTATGACTGACTGATAATGCTGACAGTATTTCATCTATTGTATTCACTTTAAAGAATTATGTTGATATCTCATGATCTCTTACTACAAGTGATACGACTTTTAAAGTGACTCGTTTGTTTGTTTTTAATGAAATACTTGCAAATATTGACTATTTCTTGAGAAATCAGTACTTTCTCCCAAATAGAACTTCAGAAGAAATACTAGAACTTGATCGAAAGAATAGAATATCTACAGCAGAATTAAAGAGTATAAAAGATTCAATCGATACTATGTATGCTATATATGATAAAGACCAAATAGTATTAAATCCAGATGATACAAGAGATGCAGAAATTATGAATAATCTTTCTGATATTCAAGAGAATATGAAAGAATATTTCCTAGCACTGGATAACTACGAAGCATACGAGAATGAATATAATATTTTAAAGAAGGGGATTTTAGATACGAGTACTTATACTTGAAACCAATGAGATGATTCACTCAGTGAAGAACGGATAAAAGAATATCTCTCTACATTTTCACAAGTATCATTTAATGGATCTAAAATTGAGGTAGTAGATGATTTGTATTATTCTATTAACGGATTAAATATTGCTGGTAAAGACTTTGATTTTGAAATATATCCAAACTCTGAATATAAACTTACAAATATTAGTATAGATGGACAAAGAAAACCCCTACAATATAAACTTTCTAGTATTCAGGCAGATTGGAAGGAAAGCTATCGTATAGCTGCAGAGGAAGATAGATATAAGTATGAATTTACAAATTTCTTTTTTCTTACTTTTCTCAGTACTCAGGATATAAAAATAGGAGACTATGATCCAACAAAAGTTATAGCAGAAGAAGATAAAACTCAAATAGTATTTAAGAAAAATATTTTACTCTGAGACTCTATAAATCCAGGAGAATTCTTTTCTATTCTGAATGAACTCCAAATAGAATATAAAGATATTTCTCTTGAGCAACAGGGTATAGGGTATGATATATTTTTGAATGATGTTGATTTTAATATTGCAGTAACTTCTAGTAGATGATCTAATGAGGTGTATAAATGAATTATTCAATCACAATATGTACTCAATGAAACAGATCATTACTTTAAAGATATTTTTATTCAAGTGTATCAGTCTCATAATAAAAAAGAGAATGGTTTTATTTTTGAAGGTATTCCTATACATATACCATGAAGGGTACATATATCCGATATACAAGAGGTACTAAGATATATTGTTTGAAACAGTCAGTTTTATGACTCTGTATACTCATCACTTGAGTCTAATATATGATTTGAGAATATAGTTTTACAGTACGTAAATCTGAGTCAAAAGCTTACTATTAAGTTTGATTATAAGCAAAAAAAATATACTATTTTATTACGCGCTAATACTTTAGAGAGTGTGTATGAGGGAACAACTAAAATACTCTCTGCACCAATATGATTAGCAAAAATTATAGATACTATTCAAAAATAAAATTATGAAAAAACGTAAAAATACTGTTGCCCAAATTGTTGCTATTATTGCACTTCTTGCTATCATTCTTGGTATAATAGGTACAGGTATCCTGGTTGTAGCTAGTTCTCTTGGCTGACAAAATAATTATGAAGTATGAGCACATGAACAACAAGAGATATTGGATTCGCTCTCAGGGGCTACTTCTCTTGATATCATTACTCCAGAAACAAATTAAAAAAAGAATCTTAATCTTGATTCTTTTTTTTAATGAATATAATAAGTATAACTTTTCATACTTGTATAACTTTTATTTATGACAGATTGTAAGAAACAACATACTCTACGTATATGTGGAACAGGGAATGTAGGAGCAAAATGACAAATTGTTATTCCCAAAGAAGTGCGAGATATTTTATGATTACTACCTGGAGATAGTGTAAGTTTTATGCTTAAGGATGAAAAAATACTTGGAGTTATCCCAAATGAGACGATTGATACCATGCTGGAATATGTTGCAAGTGAAAAAAATATTACTCTTATAAAATAAAAAATATTATGAAAAAAGTAATTTCTTTCTTAATACTTATGATTCTTCTTAGCGCTTGTTGAAAGCAAGAAGATGATTTTTCACAAGAAACAACAAAAACTGATTTCTTTGTAGAAACTACTCTATGAAGTGAATTTACGAATACTATTTCTCTTGAAAAAGTATGACAAGTAAAATCAAGTCAGGATATTTCCCTGAGTTCTAATGCGAATGGAAGAGTGGGATCAGTATATGTAAAAGCTGGTGATAGTGTATATGCGTGACAAGTACTCGCAACTCTTGAAGATAATATTTGAAGTTATGGTATTAATTTACAACGATCTTCTAATAGTGTAGAAAGAGCAAAGATAAATTATGAATCTACAGCACTTTCTTTAGATAAAAGTATCTTTGATGCGCAGCTCCAACTCGATAAACTCGAAAGAAATCTTGTGGCTCTTAAAAGAGATTCACAGCAAAGTTTATTACTTGCAGAAGATACTCTTAAAAATAGTGATTATGAGTGATTAGATAGTAGCTCAGCTTTGACTATAGAAAGACTTGATAACGCTCTTGAAAAGGCCAAACTTGACTATGAAGTAAAGCTTTCTGCAGATACGCAAAGTATTCAATGACATAAAGCTACCCTCAAAAAAGAATTTTCTTCTCTTACGACTATTATTATTGATGTACAAGAG
>CALHAQ010000046.1 GCA_937931775.1 uncultured Candidatus Altimarinota bacterium
AAAGCATTTGGAACTTATGGAAGTATTAATATAAAAAATGAAAAACATAAACTATCAGATGAAGCCCTAGACAAAGAATGTAGTTGCAAAGTATGCAAACAGTATTCAAGATGATATATCAGGCATCTCATAAATGAAGGAGAAATGCTATGAATGAGTCTTATTTCTTATCATAATCTCGCTTTCCTCATAGATCTTTGCTCTAAAGCAAGAACAGCTATACAGCAGTGAAGATATAAAGCTTTTCGAGATGATTTTTGGAGTAAGTATTCAATTAAATAAATATTAATTTAAATTTATTAAAAGTATTATTAAAAGCTATAATATTTTATTTGCAATACGCATACTTTTTCTTATAGTTCTGGTAAAACTATAATACATTAAAATAGTACTTTGGACGTTCATATTTCAAACACATGACCAAGGGTTCCTGACCGGAATACTTTTCCACATCCAATTACGAGTAGATTCGATAAAAATAATCTCGCAAACTCATCAAACCATCTCCCTGTAGAAAAATTTTGGGATATGCTGTATACAAATAAGCATGTTTGAAAAAGTCTAAAGATAATGCAACCCGATGAATTGGAAGAAACTAGGGCCCTGTTGCGCTCAATATATTATAAAGTTGAACGTTTATTCATAAAAAAATTTAGGACTTCTGGAGAGCCGTATTTTCATCATCTTCTCCAAACGGCTTTTATACGCTTAGAAGAATCTTACAATGATTTAGAAAGTGGTAATATACCAGATATTATAGATATATTTTATTGTCTTCTACATGATATTGTAGAGGATACTGATATGAATTTTATATGACTTAATCAAGCATTTGGAAAAGAAATAGCATTTGGGACACATCTTATCTCCAAACATCCTTTTCAAACATATATAGGAGAATGAAAAAGGGATAAATCATCAAAAGAGTCAGATAATGATATGTATATACGTATTATGGGAGATATGAAGTTAGACGATGATAATATAGGAATAGATGAACACATCATAAATGAAGAAGGTTTAAATCCCCAAGATGTTGAAGATTATAAATATTTACGTGCTAAATATAGAGTAATCCGCAGCGTAAAACACTTTGAAAAATATCTAACATTTGATACTTTTTTTGCATATGCAAAATCAGAAGCAAAGGATTTGCCTATTACTCTTCCAGATGATGAAATCAGAGAAATATGTCATAGAATCATACAAGTAAAACTTTGTGATAGGCTCCATAATCTCAGAACTATGAGTCACATGGATTCCGAGACTATAAAGAGAAAAATTTGAGAAACAGAAAAATACCTCCTTCCTATAGCTCTCGAAACAAACCCTGTCATGCATCAAAAGCTTGTACATGAAATCAAGGCTTTGAGAGATAAATTAGAACTCTGAGAAAAGGCAAGTAATCTCACAAGTACTACTGCTGATACAGCAACTGCTTTAATATAAAAAGCTCAAGAATATTTCTTGAGCTTTTTATATGTATTAAACTTTTTTCTTTCAAAAAAGGTAATATCAGAATCATAAGATGTACATAATGTAAGCGCTGAATGCAATAAGAGAAGGGTTTGCATCATAGCTAAGTCCTGCTTTGAGAATCGCTCCTATACCCTCTTTTTCACTCAGTACTCACGAGAGATCAAAGAGTGGTTTGATAAAAGTAGGAAGTACATTTGCTCCCTGAAATTCTACTATAGAATGAGCTAAAAGTCATCCAGCAACAAGAATAAACATAACATTCGTATATCTCAAAACTTTAGATATATCTATTTTCTTGATACTAAAGAAAAGAAGATATGATACGATAATTGCTACTCATACTCCAGAAATTGCAAAGATTACATTACTTGGATTAGAAAGAGAAAACTGAAGAGCATTAAAGAAAATAACAGTTTCAACTCATTCTCTCACAACACTTGCAAATGCAAGAATTGATAACATCCATAACTGATTTGTCGTCACAATATGTTCTACTGATTTTTTCAGTTTCTTTCAGATGTTTTTAAAGTTTGCATTAGTCCAAAGTAAGAATTGTGTTATCATAATACATGCTAGAAGCATGAGAATTCACTCATATACTTTTTCTACTTTTCACTCAAAACCTCAAAAGAAATACTGAAATCATCCTGCAAAAAAGAAACTCATAACGATACCGAGAATGATTCCCAGAGTAATATATCGCTTCTTTTTTTTCTCTACACCAAACACTCTAAGCATAGAAAATATGAGTCCAATAATGATTGCTGCTTCTAGTGTTTCCCTGAATGTTACAATAAAAAACTCCATACTTAATAAATCATAAAAATATATTCGTTACTAATGTATAAAATAAGTTCGGTATGTCAAACTTATGTTTTATTATATACAATTTATTTCATAATTTTTTAAAATTAATATAATAAAAATATATTATATACCTAAATACATATACTTATGTCTCACGAATCAAATCAAGTTTGGAAAGAATTTGAAGAAAACACTATTTCCCATTCTGCTGCTCACTATCTCCTTGCAATAGAAGAATTACACCATGATAATGGCTATGCTCGGAGCGTTGATATAGCAAGGGAACTCGATATAACTGCTGGGAGTTGTTCGACATGACTCAAATGACTCCTCAAGAAATGACTCATAGAAGAGGATAAAAATAGATTCATACTTCTCTCTGAAACATGAAAAAATGCTGTAGATAAAATCAAAAAAAATAGAGAGTTATTCATAAAATTTTTTACTCAAACACTTTGAGCGAAAAGTGAAGAATCAATAATTACAGCATGTAAAATAGAACATCTCATTTCTCCTCATATTACCAGAAAACTAGAAAAATTTTTAGAAAAGCAAAAAAAATAGAGTGCTATATAGCACTCTATTTTTTACTGAATTTTAAATAATGCCTTATATCATCCGGAAACTACTCGGGATAGAGCATTTTTAGAAGCTTGAGTATCATTTATATCAATACCAGATTCTTCTAAAGCTGTTTTATACCTCATAAGATATGGATATTGTTGAAGTCTTTCAGGGTTTTGAATAATACTTATTATTTGCTCTATACAAAAAAGTCTTTTCGCAGTACTACTTTCTCTATAGTTATAGTTTACTCATGCTACCCGTCTATAGTTCTCTAAATTATTATCAATTTTGTAGGTGTCAATGGCAACCTTGAGACACACACTATCGGATTCTATAAGCTGTACTGATGGATTTTTAACAAAATTCAACATATTCTCATACCTCTGAGTCAGTCCTCTCTGTGGATCTTTATCTATAGTTGCTGCATTTATATCAAGAAGTAAATAATCAACTCATATCTTTTTAAGTCTTTCTAGAGTAATATTCGTATCAGTATCATATATATAATCTTGGAATTGAGCTAAAAGACTATCTTCGAGAATTCGGATATTATTTTCAGAAATGAAATATTTCATAAATGTCCCTACTCTATAAATCTTTCCTGTATTTTTTATATCCTCTCAAACGTATACGATATCTTCATATAAGGATTGTCGTATATCTGTAAGTTGTGTGTTGTATTTTTCATCTCATAATTCAAGGGATGAAAGTTGTACTATAACACCATGAAGTTGAGCTAAATTTGTGATAGATTGTATTTGAGGAACTAGGTTTTCACTATATGGAGTATCGTCAAGTACTTCCAATACTTTATTTCTATATCATGAAAAAAAATCTTGACGGAATTCAGGAGATATATTCGTCTCAGCAAGTATAGTGAAATATTCAGGATGATAACTCATAAGAGCTACTTCCTCTGAGACACCTCAAAGTTTATAATCAGAGTATCACGCGGTCTTTAAATTAGTGATTCCATGCGGAATACTTGAGCCTAAAATATATACCCATACTATCAACAGTACTACATATGTCCCTGTTTGAGGGTTTTTATTTTCTGTAGATTCTCCAGATGACATACATAAAATTATCATAACAAGGAGAGAAAAATACATCACTATACCATACCAAACAATACCAAATGATGATACAGCCCAAAGTCATAGGTATATTGTTGTAAAAGCCAAATTGACTAAAAATAATTGAGATATGTTCTTGTTTTTATCCAAAGCTATATGGAGATATGCTAATGGCAATAAGAATATTGATCCAATTATAATATATCCTCCAGGAAGAGTAATAAGAGAAAATATATTTCCAATATAACTAGATATAGGTGAAGGAATAAAGTATAATAAAGCAAGTAGCATACTTATTACAATCGGATATTTATATACCTGTTTTCTATATGGAAGGAATAAAAACAAGGCTGGAAGTAATGCTAAAAAGATATAAGTAATATCTGTAAACTCCCCTTTTTGATTTGTTTGAAAACTCAGATTCCAAGGAAGTTTTAAATAGTTATTGATTCATCATTCATATCAAAAATATCTTCAAAAGTCCTCATTTGAGGTATTTCCTTTTTCTGAGATACGTTCATAACTATCCTCTATGGCCTGTATCTCTTCTATAGTTCGAATTGCCTTATAATCAGGACGAAACGCGTCTGCATAACCCGACACGATAGCTGGAGTAGCCTTTGGGGCATCTGTTGGAATTTCTGAAATATTTTTATATCCCCAAGGTAATAGTATGGCAATAAATCATAATAACAATGCTCATAATTCCATACTAAAATTCTTAATACAAGAAAACTTATACTTACAGAAAAGAACATGAGTGATAAATATTCCAAATCATAAGAGTATAGCTACAGATGAAAATGCTTTCATGTTTTCACTATCTCATGGGATTACAATATTCATAACTTTCCATAGATTTAGATATGAAAATATTCCAATAAAAACAAATAGAAAAGATATAAATCCTGCAAGAGAAAAACGCTTATAAAAAAGAGCCCCGAGTATTCATAAGAGAAGTAAAAGAGAGGTAACTTTGATCGCAAAAGCCGTCCCTATAAGGATTCATAAAAGAGCATACACTCAGACTTTATTCTCTTGTTTTGAAAAGATAACTGCATAAAAAACACCCAAAGAAATAACACTCATACTCAAAAGTCATAAATCTAGCTTCATGTCCTTTGCAATCTGAAATACAACCATTGGCATCATTATAACAATAATGCTAGAAAAAAGAGCAAAATCAAATGTTGTCTTTCTGTCTTTTAAAAAATAAGATATTCATAAATATATGACAAATGCTGCAACTATACCTGAGAAAGAGTTCAAATAAAATGCAAGAGTCTGGCTTCCAGAAAGAAATCAAATTCCTGTATACATTTCCCAAAGATACATCTTTCAAAGAGCTATATGTTCTCCAGCTTGAGAAAGGAGTTTTGGATAATTCATATATGCTCATAAGTCATCCCACCCTATAGGGAAAGGTCTATATACTGAGACAAGATTGATACTAATAAGGAACGTTATCACTATATAATGTAATTCATCTATTATAAGTCCTATATTATACTTTTCGCTGAAACTAGCTTTAGATGAAAGATTATGAGAATACTTTTTTATTGGTGTTTTAAGGTTCTTTAATATTTCTGTCCAAGCACTATATCAAATAATAGCAGTACAGATACAAAGCAGTATTATTGGCCAAAAACTATAAAATCCAAATAAAGCTAATATGAATACTCCCAACATAAAGGCAGAAAATCCTAATCAAAGTGACGCTAATATACGAGCAGATTTTTCTTGAATATTCAAAAACTTTAAGTGTCTCAATATACCGTATCAAAAACAATAAAAATTGATCCATAGTGTAAGTACTGAAAAGAATAGTATTCCTATTTTAAAGAATAAAACCGTTCAAAAACTTGCATTTGCACCATTAAAAGCAAAAAAACAAGTACTCAGTATAAATAAATGTATTAAAAAAATAACTATGAGTCTACTTGCACTAATTTGAGTAGTTTGAGATATAAGTAAAGCTCACATCATTTTATATATACCATATGCAATACTGACTATAACAAAGTAGAGAAAAAAGAAACTCTTATCCTCACCATGAAAAGGATAATATATATAATAAAAATATATACTTAGAAGCCCCATGAAACAAAGAGTTGCAAGAGAAAGATATTGTTTCATAACATTTTTAAGTTACTAAAAGTAAAATATTATTTTTATAGAGTAATATTTTTAACCCTATTGTAAAAGTTTTCTCTCCTAAGAAGCTTTACATTTCTAGCTCTATTCATACATTATACTTCTCAGAGTTTAGAATTATTTAAGTATTTCTAATACTCTATAAACAATAATATCTCCTAAAATCTACATTTGGACTATAATACAAAAGCTCTAGAGCTTCACGCAAAACTTGGATGAAAAATAGAGACTAAGCTTAAAACTTGAATCAATAATAAGGAAGATCTTTCTATAGTATATTCTCCTTGAGTTGCAGCTCCCTGTATGGAAATAGCTAAAAATCCTGGATTAGCAAAAAAGTATACTCTCAAAGGAAATACTATTGCCGTGATATCTGATGGATCTGCTGTATTATGACTTGGAAATATATGAGCTCAGGCTAGTTTGCCCGTAATGGAAGGAAAATGTGCACTTTTCAAGGAATTTGCGTGAGTAAATGCTTTCCCAATTGTACTAAATACGCAAAATACGCAGGAGATTATAAATACTATAAAAAATATAGCTCCTGGCTTTGGAGGAATAAATCTCGAAGATATTTCAGCTCCAAGATGTTTTGAAATAGAGGAAACACTCAAAACAGAGCTTGATATCCCTGTATTTCATGATGATCAACATGGAACAGCTATTGTATGTCTTGCAGGAATGATAAATGCCCTCAAAATAGTAGATAAAGAAAAACAGGATATTCATGTAGTTGTAAATGGACTCTGAGCAGCTGGAACAGCGATTATAAAACTGCTCCTATTCTATGGAGTTAAAAATATTATAGCTTGTGATAGTAAGTGAATCGTATCAGGTGAAAGAGATGATTTAAATAGTGAGAAAATTAAAATAAAGGATATAACAAACCCTCAAAATATTTCAGGAACATTAGGAGATGCCCTTCATTGAGCTGACATATTTCTCTGAGTATCTGCTCCTTGAGTCTTAACTCGAGATATGATCAAAACTATGAATAATGATCCAATAATATTTGCTATGGCAAATCCAAATCCAGAGATAATGCCAGAAGATGCATATAAAGCTGGTGCAAAAATAGTTGCAACATGAAGATCTGATTATCCAAATCAAATTAATAATGTACTCGTATTCCCTGGAATATTTAAAGGAGCCTTAGAGGCATGAGTGAATGCGATTACAGAAGATATGAAAATAAGTGCTGCTGAAGGTCTTGCAAGCTTTGTGAGTTCCCCCACTCCTGAAAAGATCATCCCCTGACCATTTGAAGCGGGTATAGCTGAGCTTATAGCTGCGAGTGTAAAATAAAGTTTTACACAGAAAAATATCTTCCAAACTTGGAAGATATTTTTTTTCAGTATAATTTAAAAATATACTAGAAAACTATAATATGCACATTTTATGATAGATCAGCATGCATCTCTCGCAGAAAAATTTTTAAAGAAAGGATTTTGGCTCTATGCCTTCACATTTATAGTGGCTCCTATGTGATATGTGATGAAAATACTTATTTCAGGAGAAGTATCTGTTTCAGATCTTGGGATACTTTATTGAGTTATCAGTCTTATTACTCTCCTATCAGCATTTTCAGATCTTTGAGTTGGTGAGTCTCTTAAATACTTTCTTCCAGGATATATAGAAAAGAAACAATATCATCTTATAAAATCTGTTTTAGCCTACGCGCTTATATTGCAAATATTTATAGGACTATTATTATGCTTTATATTTTTATATGGAGCTGATTTCATCGCTATACATTATTTTAAAACAGAAAGTGCCGCAGGAGTTATTAAAGTGTTTTCATTGTTTTTTCTATGAATCAATATCTTTCAAATTATTTCTCAATTCTTCCTTGCCGTACAAAATACGCTTTATTACAAACTAGCAGAACTTACTAGAAATATATTTATGTTAAGTGCTACATTTTTCATACTCTTTATAGACATGAGTCATATAATCAATTTTTCTTTTTCATGGATTATAGGTTTATACATTTGAGTTATATACAGCGTTTATTTATTTACAAAAAAATATTATATCCCCTATCTCGCAGATGAAAAAATACTTTGGTCTGGAAGTTTGTGTAAAAAAGTATTCTCTTACGCACTTGTAGTATTCCTTTCCGTACAAGCATCTGTCATACTCTCACAAATCGATATGCAGATGATAATATATTTACTCTGAGCAACTCAAGCAGGATACTATACAACATACCTAAGTCTTATTATGATACCTTTTCTCATTATTGGTCCTGTATTTTTATTGTTACTTCCTGTTTTTTCTGAATTAAATGCAGCTAAAAACACTAAACAAATAGTATCTATGAAGCATTTCTTCACTAAGTACTTTGTAGTATTATGAATATTTTTTGGCTTGTTTTTATTAATATTTGCTGAAAGTATAGCGTTCGTACTATTTTGAGAGAAATTTTTAAAATCTGGTGAAATACTCAAATATTCTTCTCTCTTTTTAGTATTTAATTTCTTACTTCAAGTAAATTTTAATATTTTATGATGAATCGGGAAGGTAAATACAAAACTCAAAATCACAATCCTCGCTATATGTATCAACATTATTCTCAATATTATTTTAATACGAGAAATATGAGTATATGGTGCCGCTCTCGCTACCTGAATATGATGGTTATTTATATGGCTCCTTTCAGAGATAAGTCTTTGAAGAAAATATTTCAGAAAACCTGACGTGAAATTTTTATGAAAAAATATCTTATTCATGTGAGTTTTTTGATATATTTGATACATCATTCTTACTCCAATAATAACATACGATTCCCGTATAAGTAGTCTTATTTTTCTTTTGTGAATTGGATTGCTTTGGGTATGATGTTTTTGTTGCATTAATCGACATGAATACAAATTATTTATCGATGAAATTAAAAAAATACGCTCATGAAAAAAATCGTAACTATTTTAGGAACTCGTCCTGAGCTCATAAGACTGAGTGAAATAATAAAGCTTTTAGACATTCATTCAAAGCATACTTTTGTCCATACAGGTCAAAACTTTACACCATGACTACATGATCAATTTTTTGGTGATCTAAATCTTAGACTTCCAGACTACCAATTTAATCAAGATTGAATCTCAGGATTCAAATTTATCGGAAACATGTATGAAAATATAGATACTGTCTTGGAAAAAGAGAAACCAGATGCTGTACTTATCTTGTGAGATACAAATTCAGCTCTTAGTGCGTATGTTGCAAAAAGAAAAACAATTCCTGTATTTCATATGGAGGCCTGAAATAGATGCTATGATGATAATGTTCCTGAAGAAGTAAATAGAAGAGTAGTAGATTCTCTTTCTGAATATCTACTTCCTTATACTCAGAGAAGTAGAGAACAGCTCCTCTCAGAAGGTTACCATCCAAGTAAAATCATAGTAACTTGAAATCCTATAACAGAAGTTATACATAAACATCTCTCAAATATTCCTGAGAATACGCAAACAAATGATTATGTTCTTGTCACACTTCACCGTCAAGAAAACGTAACTATTAAAGAAAATTTACAATGAATATTTCTTGCTCTTTGAGATATAGCCAAAGAAAAAAAAGTTATTCTTTCAGTCCATCCAAAACTTGAAGAAATGATGAAAAAATTTAATATTTCTCCGCATAAAAATATCAATCTCGCTGAGCCCTTTGGATTTAAAAAGTTTCTTTCACTCGAAAAGCATGCTCTATGTGTTCTTTCCGACAGTGGAACGGTCCCTGAAGAATGTAATATACTCAAAACTCCTTGCGTATTACTCAGAACCTCAACAGAAAGACCTGAGCTCCTAGAAAACAATTCTATGATACTGAGCTGAATATCTCCTGAAAATATACTCAGCGCATACAGAGCTGCTATCAGCACTTCTATTTGAGATATTCCAGGTGACTACAAAGATACAAATGTATCAGAAAAAATACTGAAACTTATTTTACGACATATATAAATATAACACATGAATGTAGATTTTAATAACGCAAGAATACTTATAACTTGATGAAGTGGTTCTTGGGGAAATGAATTAACTCGACAACTTCTTGAGAAATATAATCCAAAAGAAATTATTATATATTCCAGAGGAGAACTTGCTCAAGTACTCATGAAACGAAGACTAGGAAACATAGAAAATGTTTCTTATATTATTGGTGATGTTAAAGATTATCCAAGACTTCTGGAGAATCTTAGGTGAGTTGATTATGTCTTTCATCTCGCAGCCCTCAAACATGTTCCAATATGTGAGGACCATCCATGGGAAAGTGTCCAAACAAATATAAACGGTACTGAAAACATAGTAAAAGCATCTATTGCTCAAGATGTAAAAATGGTTATTGATATTTCTACTGACAAAGCATGTAATCCAATAAATGTATATGGAACATGTAAGTCTGTATGAGAAAAACTTATAATTCAAGCAAATAAAAAAGAAGGTATTACAAAATTTGTATGTGTGAGAGCCTGAAACGTGATGGGAACCAATGGAAGTATTATTCCATTCTTTAAAGATCTCCTTTCTCGGGGAGAGACTTTGCCTATTACAGATATAAATATGACTCGTTACTTCATGACTCTAGAAGAAGCAATTTGACTCGTATTTAAAGCTACAATGAGTTCCCATGGTTGAGAAACATACGTGACAAAAATGCCTGCATGCAAGATTATCGATCTAGCAAAAGTATTATCAAAACACTATGGTAGAGATTTAGATTATAAAGTCATAGGCATTAGACCAGGAGAGAAGCTACATGAAGAACTTATTTCAGAATACGAAGCTCCTCACACAGTAGAAGATGATGACTTTCGAATCGCTCTTCCACAAGATTGATATCAAAACAACAATTATACGAACTATGATAAGATGACTGATATCAAATATACTAGTAACGATATCCTTATGGATGAACAAGAAATTCATGATATGTTAAAATTTTGATGATTTTTAGAGGATTAAAAATAAAAATGCAAAAAACAAATAAAATTCTCATAACTTGATGAACCGGAAGGCTTTGAAAAGCATGTAGGAAAATCTTTCCAAATGCCCTCTATCCATCTCGAAAAGATATGGATATTACTGTTGTAGAATCTGTAGATGCGTACATTAAATTACACTCTCCTCATACTGTCATACATTTAGCTGCACTTGCATCTATTCCTGAATGCGAAAAAGACAAGTCTAGAGCATGGAAAATAAATGTGAAGTGAACAAGAAATCTTTTAGAAGCTGCAAAGAAATCTTGAGTAGAAAAATTCTTATACCTCCAATCAGCATGTATCTTTTCTGGAGAAAATGCTCCCTATGATGAAAATAGTACTCCTGATCCAAAACATTACTACTGATTTACTAAGACTATTGCTGAAGAAATAGTAAAATCCTATAACACTCCTGAGTTTAATACTCTTGTTGCAAGAACAAACTTTACGACTATGCCATGGGAATATGAAAATGCATTTACTGATAGGTTTGGTACATATTTATTTGCCCAATGAGTTGCAAAAGCCATGAAAGAATTTTTAGAAGATACAAAGTGACAAAAGCTCATACATATATGTTGAGATAGAAAAATATCTATGTATGAATATGCTCGGCTATGATGAAGTAAGGTAGGAAAAATGACTATATGAGATTACTCATGAGTAGAGCTTACAAGAGATATGTCTCTTATAACAAAAAATTGGCATACATATAAAATAGAAGATAGTAATTTTAATGATAATTAAAAAAGAATGAAAAAAATTTTTGAGAAATTTGCAATGTGATTAAAGCATTATGTTATTTTTTACTATATCAAGCTGGAAAATTTTTACCTTCAAAAAATAGGTCATATATCTCCAGTTGAATATAAAATCAGATCTATGTTTTTAAGATGAGTAGAAACAAAGTGATATTATTATCCCTACCAGAATTATCCACCATTAAATATAAAATGACAAAGGCCTAGTGCATCTAGAATTTGAAATTATGGTATATTAAAATATGTATCACCTGAAAAAACGGTATTAGATATTTGATGAAATGTATGATTTCTTTCTCTCTATCTATCAAGATTTGTAAAACATGTAGATATTGTGGAATACGCAAAGTATGCAGCAGATATTTGAAAGTATTTACAAAAACAAGAAAAAATAGAAAACGTGAATATTATTAACTGAGATTTTTGAAAATATACTACTGAAAAGAAGTATGATCTCATTATGAGCTTTGCTGTTCATTGGTGGGTCTGAATGGATTTCGATTCCTATATGAAAAGAATATTTGCTCTACTGTGAGATAACTGAACTTTTATTATAGAAAGTCACTTCATATATAAGTGAATATCAAGAGCTTGAGATGATTCAAATTTAGAACAGGAAATATTAAAAAATTGAACCTTCAAAATTATAGATAAGTGAATAAGTGATGATGATTTTTGAGTTATGAGAGATTTTTTCATACTCCAAAAAAAATCATGATAGATATACAATCACAAATATCCAAAAAAGTTGGACTCGGAACTCTATTCATCAAGTGATACATAGAAAAAGATAACTTCTTGCTGTATAAAGAACTCTATGAAAGATATCAGTTTCTCATGTGATGATTTGAATGAGAAAAAAAGAGTGCTCAAGACTTTTCTAAAAAATTCATCAAACTTATTGATGACTTTAAAGAAAATTGATTTGAGAGTCGCTTCCCTATTACCGTAAGTCCAGAGTGAGTGGCTATAGATGGACATCACAGGATTGCTTGTTGCCTATATTTCAATGTAAATCCTAAATATAAAATTGAAGACTCTGTATCTATCAAGAAATATAACTGATTGTCATGGATACTAGGGAATTTCTTCATATATCATAGTTACTCAGAGTTTGAGAAAGTAATTATAATGAAAGAGTATTGTAAATATAATAAGATTTATTATTATGACTCTGTAGATTATGTAGGTGAAAAAAATAATATACTTTGAAAATTATCTATTAGCTATAAGTGAAAGAAAATAAAGATAATATTCTCAGATATATTATTAAAAAATAACAAAACATC
>CALHAQ010000047.1 GCA_937931775.1 uncultured Candidatus Altimarinota bacterium
GAGAGGTGTCGTGGATGGTTATATGATTTTCACTATTTGGGTATGCTACATACATGTTTTCATATATATTTGAAACAAAAAAGGATACAAAATCAAACGTGCTTATCCACCTATTTAGAAAATATTTCCCATACATTGTTATTCCTCAAATAGCTATGTTATTCTACGCAATTTTCCTAAGAATCTGACAGTATGATATAACGATCAATAGATATTTCGTAGTAGTATTTGGTCTCTGGCTACTCACTACTTCCCTCTATCTCATAATATCCCGGGTAAAATCTCTTTTATTTATACCAACATTTTTAACACTCTTCACTCTGATTATATCTATAGGTCCGTGGTCCGTCTATCATCTCCCACTTATCAGACAGACAGCAAGACTGGAAAATAATTTAGTGCAGGCATGAATACTCAGTGAATGAAAAATAGTAGCTCTCGAAAATTATACCGATATAAATAAAGATCTTTCAAATCAAATATACGATGGAATAGATTATATATGCGACTTTGATAACTGTAATAGTGTAAAAGAAATGTTTCCAAATATATATAAAACATTGCTAGAGCAGGAAAAAGTAGATTTTGAAAAAAGGCAATGAAACTATAGTTATAGTGATGATAACGCAGAATTCAGAGATCCTACATCTTGGAAAATAGTGTCTCATGTTACGAATGCAATAAAAGTAGAAAGAACCTACTCTTATGGAAATAGTGATTCTAAGATATATAGATTTTACAACTCAAGTAATATATATCCTCTCGAAGTATCATGATACGATTACGTACTTGATGTGAATTCTTACAATACGAATGATAATGAAGATTATGTAAAAATAGATATCAAAAAATCTATTATGAGTATTTCTCTTTGAGCTAATGTAGAAGAGCTTTCTACTGATGAGATTCTAAATACCCTGAGAAAAAAACATACACAAACAAACAATAATCTCTCAAAAGAAGAAAGAAGTTTTGAAATTCAATCTGATTCATATGAGTGAATGTTTTTACTACAAAGTGCAGCAATACCAGCAAATGCTGATACTAATATAGAAGAAATAGAATGAAGACTCTATCTTGATGGGATAATAATCCTCAAAAGAAAATAATAAAAAGCTCCTAGAAATAGGAGCTTTTTATAACTCTACACCAAGAAGTTTCGTGAGTTTTTCGAGTTTAGATTCGAGAGTAATCAGTGAATCATTATACACATCTATGTCATCGTATCTCCCTTCCAGAAAGGCTGATCTCTTTTCCTGCTCTACATCCTGAAATTGCTTTTTGAGTAACTCATAAGCTATTTCAGGAGACATATTTTCATATTCATCTTCCTCTTCTTCCTGCTCTGGATTCTCAGTATTCTGGGCATATATTCCAGCCTTATCATCTTCTCTTGCAAAGTGAAGTTCATCTCCTACGAGGTCTGTATCCTCATCAAGTATTTTTTCCAATACTCATCACTCCATATGTGAATCTGTTTCACCTATCAGAGATGATATATTTGCTGTTATTTTTTCTCCATTAAGTATTTTTTCTTTTGTGACTTCTGCTTTGTGCACGAGAGACTCAGTGTCATCATCTAATTTAAGGGTAGAAAATACCTCTTCTCCATCAGGATTTTCATTGATAATTTCCAAAAGTTCAAATATCAGCAGGAAAAAATCCTCAAAATACTCTCCTGATTCAAACCTCTCTAAAAGTATTGAAGCTTGAACGTTTCACAACTTTGTTCTGAGTAATTTTAGAAGAGCAATTTTAAATGTTCTTCTCATTCGACGCTTTGGATGCTCGTATTTTCTGAGTTTTCCAGGTGATTTATAGTAGCTTCGTGATACAAAAACCATAACAGCTTCTATATTGTAGCCTTTGTGCTCCAAGGTTTGGAGCTCTTGATGGTACTCTGAGTGAAATTCTTCTTGTTTTTCCTGATGATTATCTGAAAGAATATACTCAAGATGCTTATGAAAAATATTTCTGACACTAGATGGAAGGACTTCTAGAGATTTTATAAAGTTACTATGCTTTTTATATTCTTTTTCAAATAAGAGAAACTCCTCTTTAGATATATGCTCTTCACTGGCTAGATCCTCTATGAGTGGAAATAAGGGATCTTGAGATAGCTCACGAGATGCTCATATGAGTACTTCTTTTCTTGAAACTCAGAGGATATTCTCACTCAAAGTTTTCTTGTCACTAGAGCTAAGAGGCAGGCTAGAGACTGTTTTTTCAACCGAATCTTTAAATATATCTCAGATATTTACATCGTTTCATGTTTGAACATCATTTACATACGCAATACTAAAAAGTCAGCTGATATACTTTTTTGCTCAGAGTATGTCTCTGGGAAATATATGCTCAAGTTTTGCCTTATACTGCTCGTCAAAGTTTCTCTCAGCGTCCTCAAAAATCTCTCAGGATTCTTCCCTGAGTTTCACGAGTTTTAGTTCAAAATTTTCGAAATCTTTATTCACTATCTTTTACAAAAAAAATATACTACTAGTGTAGCATATTTTTTATATTTTGAGAAATTTTACATCTCAGGAACCCATAATCCTGCTGATAAAGAAAATTTATCTATATCTCAGATATCATATCAACCATTTATGAGTGCGGTGTTTGCCTTTCTACGAATTCAAATTGTCTGCTTTTCAGAAATTCACTGAAAATCTTTTGATCGAGTCATCACTATTGTGACTTTATCACTATACCTTCCTGTAATATCAGAGTAATAGGGTGAAGTCACAAATCAAAATATATCATTATCTTTGTAGGTCCCTTCATCTCTACGGTTTTGTGATAAATGATATGCTGAGAAGTCTGCACCTCATAGAAATCTAACATTCAGTAGTGTTACATTTTCTAAAGCATCTGTTGCTTGATTAAACAATCTATCTTGGAATTGAATTGCTGGAAATTTTGAACCTAGGTCAAGAGCTAAAGTAAAAGTCTCTCAAATCAATTCTTTAAGATCCTCTCTTGATACCCTATCAGTTCATAAACTTTCTTCTAAAACTCATATAATAACTGTAGAAGTTTTAGTTTTTTCAGGTTCAGAAATTGCAAGTGAATGAAAAACTTCAGGAGGATTGTTTCATTTCTCCAACTCGTTTCGTCCCCAATCTTGCATTTGATATGGTAAAAACGGATGTAATAAATTTTCTATTGTTGCTACAGCTAATTCTGTAGCATAAGGTATTAATTGCACTCTCAGTCATTCAATTCAAGATTCAATCCTAGTAAGAGTATCTGGCATTATAATTTTTACAGCAGATAGTGCTGTATTAGAAGTAAATTCTTTTACAGCCTCAGATAAGACTCAAATATCTTTTTCACTCTCTATATTAAGCTCTAGAATACTTCTATCTTTTTCTCATTGAACTTCAAACGGACATCTAAACTTATTATGGCTCATTAATTTACTTTTTTATATATTAGTTTAAAATATATAAATAAATATAGTAAATGCAAATGATTTACATCTCTCGCAAAAAATCTTCTAAGCTCAATATTTCTACTCATAATTCTTGCGCTTTTTTGAGCTTGCTTCCTGCTTTTTCTCAGGCTAAGAGAAAGTCAGTTTTTGCAGAAACTGAGCCCATAAATTCTCAGCCTTGTTGTTCGAGTATTTCAGCTAACTCGTCTCGTTTATATCACTCAAAACTTCCAGTAATACAGACTTTTTTTCATGTGAATCTCCCCTGTGTTTCAGGAAGAGAAGAAGTGTCTGGAAATTCTATATTGAGCACTGAGAGTAAATCTTGCGCTATATCACTTTGCTGAGTAAAAAAATCTACTACAGAGAGTGCAACCTCTGGACCAATATCTGGAAGAGCTTGGAGCTGCTCTAAATCTCAATTTCACGAGAGTATCTCGCTTTCCAGAGAGGATATTACCTTTCAAAGCGTCTTAGCAGTTTTCTTTCCTACTCCTGGTATTCAGAGAGCTTTCAGAAAGGTAACGATATCAGTATTTCGAACGTTTTCTATTGCTTCAAGCAGTTTATTGACTGATTTTTCTTGAAATCATTCGAGAGCAAGAATCTCATCTCTATAGTTTTTAAGTCTGAAAATATCTCAAAACTTTTCTATAAATCCAAGCTTATAAAATACCTCTGCTTGTTTCTCACCAAATCAATCGATATTAAATCATTGTTTTCCTACTGCAAAAGCGAGTTTTTCTCGCATCTGCGCAGGACACCTGTAGGAATTTGGGCAATAATATCGTACTTTTGATTCATCTTTTAAAACTTCTTCTCAGCATGATGGACAGGTACTTGGAGGAAGTATCTCCTCTCATCATGCGCTACTCGCAACTGATATCACTTTGGGAATTACTTCTCCTGCTCTCTTTAGGAATATACTATCTCCTATCCTTACTCAGAGTTTTTGCGTTTCATCATAATTATGCAGAGTCGCTCGACGGATAATCGCTCATCAAATATTCACTGGCTCCAGATTCGCTACTGGAGTAATGCTTCCTGTTCTTCCGACACTATGCTGCACAGATTCAAGCACAGTTGTTACGATTTCAGCTGGGAATTTATAAGCTATAGCGTAGCGAGGATGGTGCTCTGTAAATCATATTTTTCCCCAAAGGGATATATCATTCAGCTTGATTACAAGTCCATCAATTTCAAAATCTATAGTTTTTTTAATATCTCAAATACTCTCTATAGATGAAATCACTTCTGATATATCCTGACACTCTGGGAAATAACTCGAGATTTCAAATCATAAATGCTCAAGTTCATATATCATGGAGCTATATTTTCATCAGCTATATGCGCTGAAATCACTCACATCATATGCTAAGTATTTTAAATCTCGTTTTTTAGTAATAGATATATCCAGGACTCGCAGTGACCCAGATGCTGCATTTCTTGGATTAGAAAATATCTTTTCTCATTCTTCTAGAGCCATTTTATTCAATCTCTCAAAACTCGATATAGGCATTACAACTTCTCCTCTCACTTCAAATATACCAGGCTTACCTATAGTTTTAGGAATATTTTTGATCTGCATGATATTCTCCGTCACATCTTCTCACTCTACTCAGTTCCCTCTCGTAATAGCTTTTTCGAGTACTCACTCATTATACACAAGTTCTATACCTAGACCATCAAATTTAAACTCTAGCGTATATGGAAGTATTGCATCTGTTTTGAGTATTCTCTTAATTCGAGTATCAAAATCTCTGAGTTCATCAGCATTGTAGGTATTATCGAGACTTATCATAGGCCTGGAGTGTTTTACTTTCATAAAACTCGATTGCTTAAGCTCAGATCATACACTCTCACCTAATATATCATCCATATCAAAATGTACTTCTAAAAGTTGAAGTTTCTTGAGTAATTCATCATATTGTCCATCAGAAATAACACTTTCATCCTTCTCGTAATACATTTCACTATGAAATTGCATAAGGCCTTGAAGCTCCTTTACCTGTTTCTGAGTAAAAAGTCCTATTTCTAGGTCTAAAAAATCCCTGGAAAGTTTGTATGCCTGATTTTTATCCATATTTATCGTGGAAAATAGTTAAAAAGTCTTATCACCATTATATCCAAGTGCCTATATCCCACAACTCTTATATTCTCTAAATTCGGCTTTTATGTTAAAAACTTACAAGTTTTTAACATTCTTAAATCATTCTTAATTTTGTACCATTTATTTGCACAAAGTTACCTAAAAATCGACTATTTTTGTGTGATTTTTATGTGATTTTTTGTCACGAAAAAATCTTTTTTTATAAAATATAGCAAGCTTGTTCTCCTCTATTTATAAGGAAAAAATACAAAAATAAAAAGTTTTTTATAAAAAGTATGAGTGAATCTTTGAGGGAAAAAGAAAAATGCGTTATACTTAGGAAGTAAGTTACATCTGTAATTTGCAGTATGTTCCTTACAAACCAGAATCTTACTTTTCGAGTCGGGCCTTATAAGAATCCAATAAGTGTCCCAAACCAAAACTTTTGTTTGGCATTAGCTAAACAAACAAAAATAAAAACAAAAATGTGAGAATAGATATTACTTACTATCTAGTTTATATATACATATATAGATTACATAGTAAGTGATATCAACAAAAAACTCACTCAAAAAAAACAACAAAAAAATTACGTAGACATAAACCTCTACAAAAATAAAAATAAAAAAGTATGGTGAATAACTTTTAAATAATTACCCAAGGAAGGTTTGATTCTAGAGAAACAATATGTTCGTAAGAATCGTATTGATTCTCACGAAGAGCAAGGATTAGCGCTTCAACACCGATCCCTATTCCCCTAGACAACTATATAAAAATAAACGTCTCAGGAAGTGAATTTGGACATAATATCGACTCAGTCACTTTTACCCAAAACACTGAGTCTTTTTTTACGTCTAGATTTTTATTGACTTTTGTCTTATATA
>CALHAQ010000048.1 GCA_937931775.1 uncultured Candidatus Altimarinota bacterium
AATTTTTTGAAGGAGTTGTAGGTATGGATAGAACTAAAAAATATAGAGTTTGTTGACCTGCTGGATGAGCAATTCCTATTGTTGGAAACCATAAAACACTTTGAATTTTAGGTCAAGTAGATATCGACGATAAAACTTGAAAACCAAAGTACCCTATTATAAGAAAATTAAAAATAACTTCTCTCTAAGGATAATCTTTCGAAAAATAATAAAAAATACATATCATAGAGCTATGTATTTTTTTATATCTGAGCTATGAAAAAACAAGTAGTATTTATAAATGGGGCAGTACCAAAAGAAAACTTTGATTCGTATTATGCTTTTTTAGAGGGGAGAGAGTATGATCCATATAAGCAGAAATTTTTAAATTGGAATAAGACTCTTTGAGAGATGCTTTGAGATGATTATGAATATTTAAGAACTCCATCAGATGGAATAGATTTTGCAGACTATGAAGCTTGGAAAATAATGTTTGAGAAAATGTTTCCGTATTTGAGAGATGATTTGATTCTTGTGACGACTTCTCTATGAAGTACCTTTATACTGAAATACTTCACAGAAAATGACTTTCCTGTGAATATCAAGAAACTCTTTTTTATATCTCCTGCAGTGAGTGATACTCCTGATGAAAAACTCTGAAGTTTCTCTTTTAATTTAGAACATACAACTCGTCTTTCTCGCTGGGTTGAAAAAGTATATATCTATCATAGTCGCGATGATACACTAGTACCCTTTGAACAATCTCTTGAACTTCATAGTTATTTTCCTGACGCAGTATTTCGAGAATTAGATGGAAGAGGACATTTTTTCCTTGAAGAAAAAATTCCTGAACTAGAAGAAGATATAAAAAGCTAAAAACACCTTGGAGAAAGCTACTTTTCTCGTATCCTTATGTGTAAGTATTTATCATAAATATTCATGAAAAAAATAACAAAATGTGTAATTCCCGCAGCTGGTATGGGAACAAGATTTCTCCCAGCTACTAAAGCTCTCCCAAAAGAGATGTTTCCTATTGTAGATAAACCAGTGATGCAGTATCTTGTGGAAGAGGCAATATCTGCAGGATGCACGGAAATTATTATCGTAACAGGACGAAGTAAAAGAGCCATAGAAGATCATTTTGATTCTAATCCTGAACTAGAGCAAAGACTAGGTGATAGTGGTAAATTTGACTATCTTAAAAAAGTAAAATGACTCAATGATATGGCAAACATTGTATATGTTCGTCAACCATATCCAAAGGGTGATGGGGACGCTATACTCAGGACTAAAAATCTTATTGGTGATGAACCATTTTTGGTACTTTTTGGTGATGATATCATAGATAATGACCCTACTGCTGCAGAACAACTCATCCGGAAACACGAAGAAACTCATGCCCCAATAATAGCAACAGTTTGAGTAGAAAATGAGGAAGTTTCAAATTATGGAATCCTTGAATGAGAACAAGATTGAGATACAACAAAGGTCACAAGATTCTTAGAAAAACCAAAAGCAGCAGAAACTGATTCACGTACAGCTGTAATTGGGAAGTATGTACTTACGGGAGATATATTTACATATCTAGAAAATGCTAAATCAAGTGTTTGAGATGGAGAAATTCGGCTCGCAGATGCATTTATTGCTATGCAAAAAGATAGAGATATATATGGTCTTCAGGTAGAATGAACGAGATATGATGCTGGAAGTAAGGTATGATATCTCAAAGCATGTATAGCATATGCGATGAAAGATAAAACTATTGCAAATGAGATGCAAGATTTTTTAAAAACAATATAGAAGATGATATCATTAGATATAGGAAATACTGAAATCCCAGAAATTTCTCAGGAAAGATCCAGAAAAATAGTGAAAGACCTACTCATGAAGCGAGATGATCTAGGATTTATAGATGTAGATGTATCAACCGATACAAAGGCTATCAACATATATGTAGATAATATAAAAGATAATATTGATACTATTGTCATTCTCGGTATAGGAGGAAGTGCTCTCGGGACAAAAGCTCTTTTAGAATCACTGTGTGGAAAATATTATAATGAAAATCAGGATAAGCAGGGAAAGAATATATATGTTCTTGATAATATAGATCCGGATACATTTCATGATATTGAAGGACTTATTGATATCTCTCGAACACTTTTTGTATGTATCTCAAAATCAGGTGGAACAATAGAAACACTCTCAGAGTATGTATACTATAGAGAAAAATGTAAACAAGAAGTTTCTGACTGGCAGAAACATTTTTGTTTCATCGTAGGGGAGAATTGCTCCATGAAACAAGAGCTAGAAAAAGACTTTCAGACATTTTATATTCCAGAAAATATTTGAGGAAGATTTTCGGTATTTACACCAGTATGACTCCTGCCAATGGCTTTTGTAGGAAAAGATATAGATCAGTTTCTCTCTGGAATATCTGAGATGAAAACTTCTCTTCTATCTTCTGATCATGATGAAAATATAGCGTTGCAGCTCGCACATACTCAGTATAAATATTATAGAGAAGGGAAGAATATCACAGTCTTTTTTCCGTATTCAAGCCGCATGTTTCAAGTGGGAGAGTGGTATAAGCAACTTATGGGAGAAAGTATTGGAAAAAATTGAGAGGGCATTACTCTTACGAGTTCTCTTTGAGTTACGGATCAACATTCACAACTCCAACTCTATCAAGATGGTCCTGCTGATAAACTCTTTCTGACACTTTGAGTATCAGACCCGAGTAATGATATACAGATAGATGCTTCATTTCCATGACTCACATTTAAAAAACTTTTAGAAATAGAAAAATATGGAACACAGACTTCACTCAAAAATGAAGAAATTCCTGTATGCTCTATAAATATTGAAAAACTTGATGAGAAGCATATTGCGCAACTACTCTATATTTTTATGTTTCAGATAGCCTACCTAGGAGAATTATTTCAGATAAACGCGTTTGATCAACCAGGAGTAGAAAAATCAAAAATTATTACAAAACAAAAACTTGTAGAAGAATTTGGAGATATAGATCTATTTTCTAAAGCGTTCCCCTCTTAGATCCAGGATTATTAATAATTGACATATATATTTATTATAATATAATTCATTATATTATAATAAATATATATTTAACATGTTACTAGATAAAATTTCGGATTCAGTCCCAAATGATAATCCTACAAAGAAGCTACTGGCAATTCTTATATGTACTTTAGAGCAGAATAACTTTAGCTGATGAGTAGAAGATTTTTCTGATGAATTACTTTTATTACAAGAAGCATTAGAAAAAAAAGATGTGTCATTTGAAAGTGTTTTATCTTTGAAGTGAGAGGAATTAATTACAGAGCTAACAAACTGTTTTGAGAAAAACTTTGCTTTAGATGTAAAGTTTTTACATGACGTTCGAAAATGTGTAAATGAATGTATGGAAGATTCTTTTGATGTACAGCAAAGAAAGATGATGCTTCGTGATGATTTTGATTGGATACCAGATAATATTAAAGAAACGATAAAGTTTTCTAATAAAGCAGTTCAGATAGGAAAGTATATATTTGATTTAAATGATCATGATGAAGGTTGTGTTTTAGAGCAGGCAAATGCATATATGCACAAAATTCCAGATATGGAGGTATTGAAATGTATTCGTGAACACATTTGATGATCTAAGGAACAGTATATAGACTTTATGAGACGGATTATGAAAATGAATGAGTCTCTTTACTTTACCAGTTCGAAAGGTAATAATCTAATATATCTATTTTTGTTCATCAAGGATGAAAACCTAGGTGAAAGCTCATATAGTATATGGGATGACAATAAAGGCCCGAATGCTGCTATAAGGTTTCTAAGAAGTACCCTATAGCTTTTTCAGAAGTATCTTGAAACTATTTTTTATTCATATATACTTCATACATATGAATAAAAAAATAGTAACCATCTGAGGAGGAAATGGGCAATCAAATTTGCTCGATGCTCTATATCAATATGGAGGTGATAACTTTGAAATATCGTCTATTGTTTCTATGAGTGACGATGGTAGGACTACAGGGGAACTCATGAGGAAATTTCAAGATGAGTTAGGACTCCATTTACCACCTCCAGGGGACCTGAGAAGATGTCTCTTTATGATGTCATGATCACCAAAAAGAGATGAATTTCAACAGTATTTAGAAACTGTAATAGAACGAGATTTTCAGATAGCAGATATTTCTGTTTGAGAATATTTTACTATGGTTGGAGCAGGAAGTGATTTTCTTCAGCAAGTATGAAGGATTTGAGGGGATCAGATATTAGATTTTAAACTCCCTCTTCATTCAAGTATTAAGTGACATAAAGTTTGAAATATACTCATGGCAAATCTCTATTATAACCTTGATCAGAATTATAATGCTATGCTTAAGATAATGCATATTCTTTTAGAGGTAGATGCAAATATTATTCCTGTGACAACGAAAAAGGCTTACATAAAAGCCATACTTGGAAATGGAGAAGTAATAGAAAGCCAAGATAGGATATCAAATGTAGCTTCTTATACCTCTGGTATTGCAGACCTCGAACTTATGGAGGACTCTAAAAATGCAGGAGGACATGAAGATGTATTTCGAGCAGTGAGAAAAGCTGAGTATATTGTCATATCTCCAGGAGATCTATTCACTTCTACGATTTCGAATTTTGTAATATGAGGAGTAAAGCAACTTATTAAGAAAGCTGATGCAAAGATTATTTATATAGGAAACAATACGAATAAGTGATGAGAAACTCAAGGACTTACATGTCTTGACTTTATTAATAAGATAGAGAGGTTTTTAGGACGAAGAATAGATATATATATATGTAATAATAAAAAACTTGAACTATCTGAGCAACAGCGAGAAAGATTTCAGAATAGTGTATCAGTAAAATGAGGAGATTTTTTATATTTGAGTGATGGTGAAAAACTTGAACTTAAAAGGAGAAAAATTCAATACATAGAGTCAGACTTACTAGATAGGGAGAGTTTCTATAAACATGATAAAAAGTCTCTTGCAAGAGAGCTCAAAAAAGCACTTATTTAAATATTCTTAAATCAATTATACTCTCATTTTCCAGTTATCATGAGGTATATATGGTATGGAGTAAGAAGGATTCATTTTCCAAGTCAGTAAGTGAAGAGAATAATAGCCTCAGTTGTATCTATTAATCATATTACTGCTCAAATTAATTCATCTCATATATTTTTTGGATCATAAGCTTTGTTTAATATTGTTTTTGGAAGAATTTTTTTGGAACTAGAGTATAGGTGAATATCAGGATTATAAGAAGAGGTATCAAGTGAGTCTTTAAGCGATTCGATTTCAGATTTTGAGAGTGATTCGATTTGAGATTTTGCATTATCTATAGCTTTAAGAAGATGTGAGAAATTAATGGTATTCTTACTTTTTATAGAGTTTTTAAGAGAATCTAGACTGCCAGAAGTAGATGATGATATAAGTTGTTTCACTCTAGATATATCAATTCAAAATTCTTTGGAGATTTCACTTGCAAGATTCTCGAGGAGGTTTGATGTCTGTGAACTCAGTTTCTTTGACTCAAAAAAATCTTCACGAGAATCTATAGCTCTTTTATTCTTTTTCTTTTCGTATCTTTGATTGTTATCTTGTTGCTCGATTCACATTTTTGTAAAGATAAGATATTATTTCTCTGTGAGTTTTTCTATTTCCTTTTGTGCATTTATCGCAAACTCACTTTTAGGAGCAAGTTTTAGGATAGTTTTAAAATATATTATAGCCTCTCCTTTATTTCATAATTCTAAAGCATTATATCAAAGATTTATTAAAATGAAAGGATCTTCAGGATGGAGTTCTATTCATGTATTTAGTATTGCTGATGATTCTTCTATATTTCATTGCTCTCTTAGTATCCATCATT
>CALHAQ010000049.1 GCA_937931775.1 uncultured Candidatus Altimarinota bacterium
GAAGCGTTTTGGTACAAGAAATTTAGAAGCATTTTGAGTGGAAAACAAGAAACTGGCTCAGGCCGCAAGCGCTATAATTATTAAGTATTTAGATGAAAATCAAAAGCAAGATCTTAGCTTCCTCCATGAATTAAGTTATGAAAGTTTTTCTGATTATATGGATTTAGATGAATCAACTATAAGAAGCTTAGATTTAGTTTACAACATAGCAACGTCTTCAAAAACTAGTGGTACACTTCTAGGAGTTTTGGACAATTCAAAAACACCTATGTGAAAAAGATTTTTAAGAGAACAAATTCTACACCCACTTCAAGATATTAAAAAAGTTCAAGAAAGACAAAAGTACATAGAAATATTTTCAAAGGATACTATACTGCTGAGTAAAGTAAGAGATGAATTGAAATACGTAGTTGATATCGACGCTCTACTCTCAAGATTATCTCTTTCAAGAGTATGACCAAAGGATCTACTTATGTTAAAAAAATCACTCATCGCTATAAGAGAGGTTATAAAAATAATAGAAAAATCTGATAATAAAGCCTTATTGAATCTTTTAAAACAGTAGCATGATATATCTTTTTACATGAAATAATAACTACCTCATAAAAGAGGAAGCTTTAAGATGGAAGAAGGCCTTTATTCAGAAGCATGGAAAAGAAAATATTACTCAGATTACGTCACTTCATTGAATAACTCCATCAGTATTAGGAGAAACGCTTACATCTCGAAGTATCTTTGCAGAAAAGAGACTCGTAATCATTGATGGATTCCCATTCTCTGGAGAAAAAGCCTTTTCAGGAGCTAGTGACATAGAATCTTTTCTCTTAAAAAGCCTTGATGACGTGCCAGAAGAAATCTTAATAGTATTTCTTTCTGTAAATCCAGACAAGAGAAAAGCATGATATAAGAAACTATCAAAAATTGCAGAAATAAAAACTTTTGATATATCTTGAGAAGATCAAGTATATCACATACTCACTAAAAAATATTGAGTATGTATAGACAGTAGCTCCCTCAGAAGACTTATCTTTCTTAAAGGTTGAGATCTGCAGAAATCCATTTCGGAAATTGATAAGCTCCTTGTTAAAGCAGACTCTATTTCTGCTAGTGATATTAGGGATAATATCATGCCTGAATTCGAAGAGTCAATATTCGTCTTTATTGATACTCTTTTGAGTAAAAATTCTAAAAAAATATTTCTTGAGCTTGAAAACCTTATATCTTACTCCAATCTTTATGCTATATACCAATCTATAGTTGCAAATCTAAGAGTGTTCCTATACATTGAGCTGCTAAAATTCCAAAGAAAATCTGCGAGTGAAATAACTGATATACTAAAATTATGAAACAGATCATTCCTGATCAACAAAAAACATCATTCTCATTATAAAAGTATTTCAACTCTCTATATAGAATTATTAAAATTTGATAAAAATATGAAACTGTGAAAGCTCATAAGTAGTGATGAAAAAGACCTTAAAAGAGAATTAGAACAAATTTTTCTTAGATTTGTAAACTAATTATTCAATCTCACCACATCATGGTCTCTTATCTAAATCAGTTGCAAACCTACTTCTGAGATCTCATATCGTTTCTCTGGTCATTTCTATTGATTCTGTAGTGACAAGACGTTTTCGATACTCTTTTACTCCTGGAAATGATTTAATGTATTGTACAAGGTGCTTTCGTATTTCTAGTGATCATTTACGTTCTCATTTTGTAGCTACAAGTTCTGCAGCATGAAATTCCATCGCTTCAAGCATTTCTGAAAGTGTTGGGTGATAAATTCAGTTTATGAATCAAACTTTTTTATCTTCCCATGCTTTAGTTTCAAAATGTTCTTTTCAGAGGAAACACCAAGGGTTTCAAAAACTTTTTCTTCCTATCATAAATCAAGAAAGATTTTTCACTTTTTGCATTCCATCATCATAGTGTTGCACATCACCATTTCATATAACAGGTATGTCCAAGTTCCTCTGTAATTCATAAATATTAGTAAAGTCCGCTTCTCCAGTATAGGCTTGTTTTGCAGTTCTTCAGTGAATAGTTATAAGCTTAGCTCAGGCTTTTTGGAGTCACTGTGAGAATTTTATGAGATCCTGATTTCCATCAAAACTGAGACGAGTTTTAACTGATATCGGAAGAGAAGTAGACTCATCAAGAGCCTTTACTATATCAAAAGCAGTCTGCTCATTTATTAATAGACTCGACCCATGACCACTACGAACAACCTTTTTGGCAGGACATCACATATTTACATCTATTCAAGCTACTCAAAATTGCTCTATAGTTTTTGCTGCTTTTGCAAAATTAAGAGGATCTTTTCAAAATATCTGTATAATTAAGGGTTTTTCTATTTCTTGATGTGGTAGAACACTCTGTGCTAAAAACTTAGAATGTATAAGTCCATCTGCACTATAAAATTCACTAATACAATATATATGCGGTGCTACACGCTTCATAGATTGACGATACGCACTATCACCATATCAATCCATTGGAGCAAGAAAACAAAGCTTCTTATGAAGCTTCAACTGTTCTTGCCAAAAATCTTTATGCATAGTTCAAGTTAATTATATCAGCGATATTATAGTGAAAAATATATTTACTCCAGTTTTTTTCTTACTGTGTCAAATTAAAATATTTGATTGGAAGGTATATTTTATGCTATCATATTATCAGATAACAAATTAATAACATAGATACTATGACATTTTCTGAAATACTAGCTAAAAAAACCGCAGTAAGAGATGATTATAAAAATATATATAATCTTCCTAAAAGATCTAAGATCTTAGTAGGAGTTCATTTTACAAATAAAGCTATAACTCAAGAATTACTTGAGGGTTTTGCTATACTTCCAGCAAACTTTATTATATTTTGAGAAGCTGTTACAGAAATAGAAGCAAAAAACATTGCTTATATAGATAGTCATGATTCTTTTGATATGACTGGTGTAGATGCTATGCTTTGCGATTGCGAAGATGTAAAACTTGAAAAAATTATGGAACTGTGAGTGGTGCCTTTAGTAAATGAAAAAAGTTATCTCTGAAAAATACTTCAAGAGTTCCATCCTGGAAGAGCAGAGTGAAATGCATATCTCTATGAAAACAGCTCCTCTTGGTCAGCATATTATGCTTTAGTGAGATATCTTGAAAATCATAAATTTCCATATGATAATAAAAATCTTATAAAAAATGTTATATGAGTTTAAAAAAATAGCTTAAGGGCTATTTTTTTTTGACTTCATATCTATTGCCTATAAAGTAAGGTGCAAGCATTTTTACAAATAGATAAATAACATATGGCAAAAAATCTCGTAATAGTAGAATCACCAGCAAAAGGAAAAACAATAGAAAAATTTTTATGACCAGACTACAAAGTAGTCGCATCAATGTGACACATACGAGATCTCCCTCAAAAATCACTCGGAATAGATATAGAAAATTGATTTGAACCAGAATATAATATTTCAGAAGATAAAGAAAAAACGGTAAACAATCTTAAAAAGCTCGCAAAG
>CALHAQ010000050.1 GCA_937931775.1 uncultured Candidatus Altimarinota bacterium
AATATACATCCCTCTCCCCTGGTAATAAGTCATCTCTTTCATATAAAGAACAAAAAGAAGACTAATAAAGTTATGGCAAATAACTCAATAAAAATATCTGTGATCAAAGCCGAGTCTACAGGTAGATTCGCGACACTTCCAGTAAGTCCTAAAACAAGTAGTATATTAAATATATTACTTCAAACAATATTCCCTATAGCAATATCTGACTGTCTTTTAAATGATGCTATCACAGAAGTAACTAGTTCAGGAGCACTTGTACCAAAAGCAACTACTGTAAGGCCTACTATAGATTCTGATACTCCAAATCCAAGCGCAATGTTTTTTGCAGAATTTACAAGTAAATCAGCCCCGAGTCATAATCCAAGCAGTCACCCTACAACAAGAAATAGTGATTTTCATAGTGTTTTTTCACCTATCTGAGAATTTTTATCTTCTTTGCTTGATGAACTCTTTGCAAGTCAAAATGTATATGAGAAGAAGAGAATAAAAAAGAGTAAAAATACAAAAGATTCTCATCTCGTAATAATATTCACAGATCCAAATCAAAAAAAGCTATCAAAGGCTAGAAATAATAAAGCCAATGATGCTATAAGTGAGAAAGGAACCTCTTTATATATAGTAGAACTTTTAGCTTGCAGTGGATATACCATAGCTGCAACACCAAGTACAAGCCATGTATTTGCTATATTAGATCCAATGACATTTCAAAGTGCTAAATCAGTCTGTCCCTTCATAGCTGAAAGTATATTCACAAAAAGTTCTGGTGCACTTGTACCAAAAGCGACAATAGTGAGACCAATAACTAGAGCAGATATCCCAAAACGTTTTGCTATACTTGAAGCTCATTCTACAAGAATATCAGCTCACTTAATAAGCACAATGAATCATATAACAAGATATATATAATCAGCTCATAAAAACATTGGAAGAAAAGAAGACATATGTAAAAAAGAATTATGAAATACTATCTATATATGATCTCAGTATACACTGTGCGGCTACATCGTCTCTATGATCATCAAACCCTTCTGCAGCTTCAAAGCTAGAAAATCTCTCATCATGTCAAATAATCTCTTTATTTGGAAATATTTTTTTTAATTTTTCTATAAATACGAGAGTCTTATCTAGTTGAGTAGTATTTTTTCCATATAAATCATAAGGTAATCCAATAATTATAGCTTGTATATGTGTATGCTGTTTAAAATATTTTTTAAGCCATGATACTAAGTCACTACGAGAAACAACTGCATGTGGGAAAGCAATATTCTCCTTAGATATAGCTATTCCTACTCGTTTATTTCAAAGATCTATAGCTATATATCACATATTTTTTAACCTATTTTAATTTCTACTATAGCTTTTGCTGCATAGTTCTCCCCAAAATCTACATAAATATCATGACTTCCAAGAGTCTTCAAGCTCGAATGAACTCCTCCAAAATCTATATGTTTTTTACTGACAGGAATTTTATATTTTCTAGAGATATATTCTGCTACTTCTTTCGTAGATACACTTCCATATACTTTTGATCCTGATCATTTCAGTGAAAATAAAAATGTTTCTCAAGTTAAAGTATCAACCAATTCTTGTTTATTTCAAAGGAGTACTCTTCTCTCAGATTCTTTTTTTTGTACAGCATTTTTAATTTCATTCTCAATACTCTGAGTATATGGCTCTGCTAATTTTTTTGGAAAGAGAAAATTCGAGGCATAACCAGAAGAAACTTCTTTTATCTCTCAGGCTTTTGCAACATGTAGTACATGCTCTAAAAATATAACTTTCATAAAAAATTTTAATTATGCTTGTTCTTGATTTCCTTGCTCAGCTGCAAGTTCTTCAGCTTCTTTTTTTTGCTGCTCTGTTTGTTCTAATTCTTCGAGTGATATTCTGACTCCTGTAAGTTCTGATGCAAGATGTACATTGATTCATCCTCTTCCTACTGCTTTTGCTCTTTCACCAAATGGAATATATGCAATATAAGAATCTTCATCTTCACCTTGTTCCACTTTTACTACTTCAGCAGGAGTAAGACTTCTAGCAATAACATCTCTTATATCTCCACTATTTGGTATAATATCTATTTTTTCTCAACTGAGTTCTTCCATAACAGCTTTTACTCTCATACCTTTCTGACCAATAAGTGTTCCAGCTGGATCTACTTCATCATAAGTCGAACTCACCAGAAGCTTTGTTTTCACTCATGGATGACGTACAACTCCATCAATACTTACTACTTCTTCAGCAATTTCAGGAACATACTCTGCAAATATTGCAGGAACCAGTTCAGCTCTCTTTCGAGAAAGAATAACTTTTGGAAGGGAATTTTCTTCTTTTGATACTTCTGCAACATAGAGATAGAGTCTATTGTCAGCAACATAACTATCTCTCGATACTTGTTCTGATCTCGGAAGTACTACTGAGTTTCCATTATAATCAAAAGTGACTTTTCCTCCTTCCACTATGTCTACTCTCATATTTACTACCGTTCCCTCTTTTCCTGCAAAGAGATCATAGATCTTTTCTTTTTCACTATCAGCTACTTTTTGGATAATTACCTGACGAGCAGCTTGAGAAGCTATACGACCAAATACATCTCCATCCTGCTCTAATACTTCATCTGTAACATCTAATTCAATCACATCTCCTTCACTAAATCACTCAGCATCATCACCTAGTTCTTCAAAAGAGATTTCAGTATGTGGGTCTTCTACCACCTTTACTACTGTTTTTTCTACAGAGATATCTAGCTCTCCTGAT
>CALHAQ010000051.1 GCA_937931775.1 uncultured Candidatus Altimarinota bacterium
AAGCTTGCTAATTATATAAAGTTTTAGAATTACGCAAACATTTTTTTTACTTTTTTACGTTTGGATTTATAGGGCTTTATCGTACAATAAAAGCTAATTAAAATATTACAAAATATTGTGGAAGTAAAAATATGTACCGGCAAAGCATGCTCATCAAGATATAGTAAATATATATCTGCGAGACTCGAGAATGATAAGAAATTTCATGATATGAAAAAACTTACTATTAGCGAATGCGCGTGTATGTGACAATGTAAAAAGTGACCTAATATCAAGATTAAAAACCAAGTTCACAACTATATGAACCCTGCAAATGCATCCGGAATTACTAAAAAAGAATATAAATAATGAAAATATATAATACACTCTACAGAAGAAAAGAAGAATTTAAACCTCTCAGATTTCCACAAGTAAAACTCTATCAATGCGGACCAACAGTCTATAATAACGCTCACATCTGAAACCTAAAAACATCAGTCGTGGAGGATGTTGTAGTAAGAGCATTGAAATATCTTGGATATCAAGTAACTACTACTATGAATATTACGGATATAGATGATAAGACTATCAGAGATAGTGTCGCGGCTGGAGAAAAATTAAAAGATTTTACGCAGAAATATACAAAAGTGTTTTTAGATGATCTTGATAAGCTATGAGTAGAACTTCCTGAAAATATTACTCCAATCTCTGAGCTGATTCCAGAAATGGTGAGAATGATCCAAACGATGCTCAATAGATGATATGCGTATCTTGCTGATGATGGGAGTATATATTTTGATATTAAAAAATCAAAGAGATATGGACAACTCGCAAATCTAGATATGTCAGGAATGAAAGAATCAGTAAGAATAGATAATGATGAATATGATAAAGAAAATGCGAGTGATTTCGTACTTTGGAAGGCCTGGAAAAAAGAGGATGGAGATAACTACTGGGAAGAAAGATTTGAAATAAATAGCTGATCTAAAAAAACAGAAAAAATATTAAAATGAAGGCCAGGTTGGCATATAGAATGTAGCGCTTGTGCTATGAAACATTGTGGGCCTCAAATAGATATTCATATGGGATGAGAAGATCTTATATTTCCTCATCATCAAAATGAAATAGCACAAAGTGAAGCATGCAGCGGAAAACAGTTTTCAAAGTATTGGATGCACTCATGACATCTTATGGTAAATGGGAAAAAAATGAGTAAATCCCTATGAAATTTTTATACTCTCAGAGATATAGAAGAAAAATACCCAAACGAGCCGAGACTTCTCAGAGCAGTGAGAATGTGATTTATTAATGGACTCTATAGAGAACAAATTAACTTTAGTTTTTCAAAGCTAGAGCAAAATATAAAAACTCTTGAAAATATCGATGAAACATGTAAGAGACTTGCTCGATATATGGCAGAATTTTCTGGTGTAAGACCTGAGTTTCGTGATTATATGCAAGAGATCATTCAGTGATATACATATGCTTTAGAAGATGATTTTGCTTTCCCAGAAGCGTTCGCTGTATTTTTTGATTTCCAGAAATATATCAGCGCTCAAATAGCAGAAGGCATCATGACTCTTGATGAACAAAACGCTGCAGTAGATATGTATATGCAATTTAATCAAGTATTTAACTTGCTTGATGTGAGTATTTTTGAATGAGGAGAAGATATTCCTGAAGAAATACTTCATAAGGCTATTGCTCGAGATGAGGCAAAGATAGATAAAAATTATGAACTTTCAGACTCTCTCAGAGATGAAATAATTTTAGCAGGATATAAAGTTATTGATACGAAACAAGGGACGGTTGTAGAAAAAGATTAATTTTTTACTATAAGTTCTAATTTCTCTTTCCTAGAGAGTTTTTTTACTTGAAGCTCTCTTTTTGTGGCCTGTGACCTATCTCATACTTCTTCACTGTATATAAGCTCAACAGGCAATCTTGCACGTGTATATTTTGCTCACCCTGGAATCTTTCACTGGTGCATTTGTAGTCTCTTTTCTATATTATTCGTAATTCCTGTATAGAGAGTATCATCTGAGCATTTGAGTATATAGAGAGAATACATAATATTTCTTTAAAATTACACTTTAAATTTATAGCTTTCCTCTTAGAATACAAGCAGTATTTATTTTTTAGACGATTTTATGGCAGTAGAAACAATTTTTTATATTATTATGGCTATATTTATCTGAGAAACTTTTCTTACGAAATTTCTCTGATATCTCAATACTACGAGGTGGAGTGAACAGCTTCCAGAAGAACTCTCAGAAATATATGACGCTGAGAAATATGCAAAATCTCAAAAATATGAAAAAGTGAAATATACATTTGGATGGATAGCATCTCTTCCTAGTCTTATTATTATGCTGTGTATACTGGTTTTTGGATGATTTGGATGGCTTGATAGTTTCTGGAGAGAATATACGCAAAATCCTATCCTCTTGGCTCTTGCATTCTTTGGAAGTATTTCTGTAGTATCTACTATTATAGGACTTCCATTTTCCTATTATGGGACATTTGTCATAGAGGAAAAATTTGGTTTTAATAAAATGACCAAGAAATTATTTTTTACTGATACTATAAAGTGATTAATTCTTTCGGCTATTATTGGATGACCATTACTTGCTCTTATAGTATGGATTTATTCTGTTGTAGGAAATAATTTTTGGCTTTATGCTTGGGCTATAGCAACAGCTTTCTCTCTTTTTTTTATGATGTTTTATTCAAGCCTCATAGTACCACTCTTTAATAAACAAACTCCACTTGAAGATGGAGAACTCAAATCAGCAATAAACGATTTTGCAAAAAAAGTATGATTTACTCTCACTGATATCTATGTTATTGATGGATCAAAAAGAAGTAGTAAAGCAAACGCATATTTTAGTTGATTTGGACCAAAAAAGAGAATAGTGCTTTTTGATACACTTATAGATGATCTTTCAACAGAGCAACTCGTAGCTGTACTTGCCCATGAGATAGGTCATTATAAGAGAAAACATACACTCCAAATGCTTGCTATTTCTATAGCTCAGACAGGGTTTATATTCTTCATATTTTCTCTTGCTCTGAGTATACCACAAGTATCGTATGCACTTGGTTCTAGTACTCAAAGTTTTCATCTGTGAGCTGTAGCATTTGGGATACTCTTTACTCCTATTTCTATGGTTTTCGGTATGCTTACAAGTATATTCTCTCGAAAAAATGAATATGAGGCAGATGAGTATGCTCGAGTAAACTATTCTGGAAAGCATCTCAGTGATGCCCTTATTAAACTCTCTCGTAATAATCTTTCAAACCTGAGACCACATCCAGCATATGAATTTTTCTATTATTCACACCCAACCGTGCTTAAGAGACTAAATGCACTTAAAAAATAAGCATAATAAAAGTCTAGTTTCAAATTGAGCTATAAGTAGAAAAAAGCTAGGAAATATGCTATTATAAGAGAGAAATATTAACTTCTCTCTTATTTTTATGTTTCGTAGACTTTATACACACAGATTTTTTAGACACCATGGCTTCTATGATAGGGAAGTATATGAGAATATACTCCATGATCCTAAAAGTGAAATAGGAAAAAAACTTAACATGTTTATTCAGATATGCGTACTTTTTGCTGTAGGGAGTATTATTTTAGAAACAGTAAGAGATTGGTGAGAAATATATGCCCTACAGTTTTTTATTATCGATGTATTTGTTTCTTTTGTATTTGTTACAGAATATATTTATAGATTTTTGAGAGCGAAAAGTAAAAGCTTCTTTCTCACAAAAGCTATGAATATCATCGATTTTCTTTCATTTTGACCATTTTTCTTAGGTCTCCTCTTTGCACCATTCGCAGGATTTGATATTCTTAAAATCCTAAGAATGTTTAGAACTCTCAGACTCTTTGAAGTATCATCACAATCTCCAATTGCTCTTGGTTTTATGAGAACAGTAAAGCAATATAGACAAGAATATAAATGAATCATTTGAATATTTGGAACCTTCTTAGTAATATTTTCAACTTTTGTTTATTGATTTGAAAATGGAGTAAATCCAGCTTTTGCATCTATACCGCATGCACTTTGGTGGGGGATAGTGACTATGACAACAGTAGGATATTGAGATATGGCACCAATAACGCTTTGAGGAAAAATTTTATGAACATTCCTTATATTTTTAGGCCCTGTATTACTTGCAGTTATATCATCTATTACCATCCTTGTGTTTATGGATGTTGCAGAATCTCAAAAACTCTCACTTTTTAAAACATGTAGTAAGTGCCGTACTCGTAATAATGATGAAGCAAATTTCTGTCTCAATTGTGGGCACGAACATTTTATATCAAATATAGTAGAGGATGCTCCGAGGAAAAAATTGGCATTTATGGAGAGACTCTTTTCAAAAAAATAATTTTTAGATTTCTACGGCTTATAGACAGTATTTTTCTTTGATTTCGAGAGCTATTTCAGTATAAATAGTTCTATATATTTGTCTCAATTTTAGCCTGATGTCAAAAAGCAAAAAATTCTATGTTACCACTCCAATTTATTATGGAAATGGTATCCCTCATGTAGGACATTTTTATAGCAGTAGTATTGCAAATATCATCCATAACTATCATAAAATCTCAGGATATGATAGTAGATTTACAACAGGGATAGACGAAAATAGCCAAAAAGCACTTATTGAAGCAGAAAAAGAAGGTCTTGATATTATGGATTATCTCGACGAGATGGCCTATAAGCACAGGGAAGTCTGGGATTATTTTAATATGGATTACACAGATTTTATTCGTACCACTGAAGAGAGACATCATAGTACTGTGAAACAAGTACTACAACACTGTTTTGACAGAGGGGATATATATCAATGAGAGTATGAAGGAAAATACTGTATCTGATGTGAAGCTTTTAAGAAGGATGATGACCTTGTATTTATGAATAAAACTTCAGGTGAAACATTTCCTATTTCTCCAAAAGTAGTAGAAAGTGATAATATTATTAAAGTATGTCCAGATCATCTTAAAGCACCAGATAGTATCAAAGAAAAAAATTA
>CALHAQ010000052.1 GCA_937931775.1 uncultured Candidatus Altimarinota bacterium
TTACAGTAATGCTTTTCAGTTCCATGGAAAGTGGATACGTTAAACTCCTTTCTATGCTCATCATGATTCCTCTTATCAATACAACACTTGTATTTTTTAAATGAATATTTGAACTAGGATACTTCCACTATCACAGAATGACAAACCTTGATGGACTCGGAGATATATTTTACCAAATAGAACAAGAAGAGAAAGAAGATATTCGTGAAGAAGAACAAAAAAATAGTTTATAAAACACAAAAATATGAAAGATTTAGTATGACAAATACTTACAGAGTATTTTAAGAATCTTAGAGAACCAAAACCTGAAGAACTTGATGTAAAAGATGATATTCTCAAAAAAGAAAAAGGATGTTGTTTTGTTACTTTATATCTCAACGGTGAAGTACGATGATCAGCAGGAAACATAAAAGAAATACATGAAAATTTACTACAAGAACTCATAGCAAATACTATTGCTGCACTTACAGGAGATAAGAGATTTTCCCCTCTCACTCTTAATGAAGCTGAGAAAATACAATTTCGAATAGATAAAATTACACATAGAGAAATGTTATCAATATGAAAAATAGGAGAAATAGATCCTACAAAATCTTGAGTTATTGCAATAAAAAGAGACTATGAAGCGCTCGCAACTATACTCCCCAATATATCTCCAAAACTCATGACTTGAGAAGATTTTATTCCAGTATTAGAAAATAAACTCAAAGATAAGAAACTGAATGATAAAAAAATCATACTCTATAGAATAGAGACCCTTGTAGAAACAAATTATTAAAAAACTCTCTTAAGAGAGTTTTTTAATTATCTATAAAATAGTTCTAATCTAAGTCAGGTGAAATATAGGTCTTTATTATTATTCGCATCAAGTCATATATACCAATTAAATTCTTCTGGAGTTTTATATATTCTATGTCGCGTTTGCTCTCGAGTCCATACTCTATCTGTTCAACCATCATCTACTACTATAGTTTCCAGTGTAATATCTTCACCATTTGTTGAAAATGTACCATCATTATAGTGAATTCTATTATGGAAAACATATCACTCATGTGGATTAATACCTGCTGCTGTCTCTATAGCATATGCCATAATGGCTGCAGCGAATGCATCCTCGTTATCTCCTGCATTAAACGTATTTCCAGAACTCATATTACGAAATACTCATTCATCACTTACAAATAAAATAAAACCTTTTCCGTGTTTTCTCAGTATTGCTGTTGGAAGAAATGGAGAATATTGATCTCGAGCTAAAATAATATCGTCAGGTAATGGTGTCCCTATAAGACCACTATATGCATCATCTCATATAAGAGTTTTTCCACGTAGGTCTACTCATAATCCTATACTTCCATTTACGAGAGGATGATCTACGTTTGCAATTTCCCAGTACTTACTTACATTCTCATGATTATTTCAACTTGGCATATTGTAATATTCTCCTATAGGATCCCAATCACTAATATCATTCGTAGACAAAAGAAATCCTCATGCTTCTACCCATTCATTTATAGCTTCCATTTCAGAACTTGAATAAGGATATATAGTAGTACCAGCTCTTACTTGAGATGAGTTACTTGGAATATATCAATCAAAAAGTATCCCTCCTTCTAAGTAAGAAGTAGTAACGGTGTTAGACTGATCTACAAGAGTGATATCAATATCTGTCAGATTTCATCATGGTCCAAAATTTGCTGGATTTGCCATTTTCTGATTAAAGTATGAGAAAAAACAATACGGAAAACTCCCTGGAGGAGGATTTGCAGCACATGTTCCTGGAGACCAAGGATTAGTTTTTCCTGAAAGAATTGTAGTATTACTTGTACCGCTATCTAATGATCACGAACCATAATCCGATCTCCACATACTCATCCGTACTTCATATCACGCTTTTAATACGCTCGGATCATCAAATGTAACTTGATAATTAGAGGAATAATTTCCTGTTTGATGAAGTGCATAGTTATTTCCATCTACAGGAGTAGAAAGAGCAACTATCTCATTTGTTTCACCAGCATTTTCAATAGCTCCTAATACTCATGATCACGATGCAAAATCTCCATTCGTAATATGATTATCACCAACTCTTGTCCACCCTCATCCATCAGTTTCCATATCACAATATACTTGATATGCTGGTTCTCCGTCGGGTCCATCTGGATCTATTTCGTAAAGCCTACTTCCTTCAGCTAAACCGTCATCTAATATATCCTTACAGTTAAAATATGATCTAAACGGAATTCTAAATTTCCGAGTAAGAAATCACTTTAAACCTGTCAGTCAATCTTTTTCAAGTACAGAAGCATATGTATCAAAAGATTCTGTAGGAGTAGTTGCATAAATATATTTAAGTTTTTCATTGAATTCTAAAAGTTTTGCTTCAGATTTTAGTTCATTAGATTGACCTGTATACACAACAGGATCTAAAACATTAAAATTAAATCCTCAATCAACTGATAAATGAGGAGCATAACTATGAGGAAGATTAAAAAACTGATCATAAACAAGTTTTTGATTCATTACGACACTTACAACATCTGTGTCAGTAATGTCATTAGAAATTATTGAAGGAGTTGCAATAAAGTGCTCTGTAGAACCATCATTTACTCGTACCATAAATCCATTATAATCTCCAAGTACATATGCTGTCTCAATAGATGCAGCATCAGCGCTTGAAACAAGTCGATTTAGCGCGAGTTCACCAAGTCATTCTTCTTGTTTAAAACTTTCTTTTATAGATGCAATTTGAAATTCATTTGCCCTTGCTGTAGTAGAATATGTATATTCATTTCAGAATAAAGGATCCACAGGTTCACCAAAAAATCATATTGCCGCTCAAACTTTTTTTCAAAAAGTTCATTGTACCCAAGCAACAGCTGATCAACTATAAGTAATATTAACTGCATTACTTGGTTTAGGAAAATTTCACTCTCATACTTGATATAGCTCAAGCAGTCCTACTATTTGGGTCATATCTGCCTCTCTCTTTGCATCTCTCGATTCTCCAAGATTTGTTTCGAAATAAACATATCATATAGTCCCAAGTATAGTTATAAGAGTCATTACTACAACAAGCTCTACCAGGGTAAATCAGTACTTCTTATTTCTCATATTTTTTATTATCTATAATAAACTTCCATCTTCATTCATGTCACATAGAACGGTCATGCTATATCAAGTCACATATTCCATGTAAAATCAGATACCAATCAAGTGAGAGGTATACGAACTCTTCTATGTTGCCATCCATCTATTTCTTCAATAACTTCATAGTCAGGATTTGTGGTAGAACTACTCCCATCATCATAATTAACTGTATTACTAAATATTGATGAATTAGTACCATCAACCCAAGCAGAAACACGAATTTCTTGAGCAAAATACTCTCATGGTATACTTGGGAAATACAGAGGATATGATTCAGTAATAGAACCATTATGTTGCAAGACAAATGCATCAGGTATATATGATGGAGGAGCCTTTGTAGAGTGTGCAACTATGAGATTATCAGAAACATTGTTATAACCTGTAAAGGTATGTTCTTCTACATGGTTTTGAGATCAAAAATCTCCATTATGAATATAATCTTCTCCTATTCTAGTCCATCCTCATCCATCAGTAGTCATATCACAGTATACATTATATGGACTCTGACCTCACAGACCATCTTTATCAACTTTATATATTCCATCTTCTACGTTTCATCCTAAAAATATTTCTACTTCTCGAAGATTTAAAAGATTTCAACCTACTGTTTGTATAGCAAGTTTCTTCACATTATATAAATGCCCTATTCATTCTAAATCCAAATCAATAACATAATCATCCGTGGTATCCCAAAGTGGATGAGAGTATATAAGTCATCCTAATTGATTATAAAGTTGGACTGTTGCTCATGAAAGTCTATCACTACAACAACCTACTCTATTATATATACGCACATATCAAATACGCTGTGTCTCTGCCCACTCAAATTCAATAGTTGCATTTCCATCAGCAGAATGGTATTCATAATCCAAGTCTCCCGTAGTAGATTTTATACCATTAGTAATCCCAGAAGTTCCATACGAGTTATATGCTGAAGGACTTGCCGAGATAGTTGCCTCAGGAGCTACATTATATATGAGTTTAGATTGCAGAATATCACTACAATAAAAAGGTTTAATTGGATTAATTCAAATATTTTCTCAAATAATTGTCTCTAAATATCAAAGAGAATAGTCATCAAGATATGATGCAACTTTTTCATAAGCTGGGAAGTCATTATAGGTACTACGTACTCATTCATCTATAAGTTTAAGTCCTCCATATGATCATAAATCCTCTTTTGAACCACTATACAATAAAGGAGATGTAATAGTGAAGTCAAATCCTCCACTCATAGTAAGATTTGCTCATGAGTAACTCGCAGGAATATTATCAAATCCATTATATACGAGTTTTTTATTTTCTATAATATGGATGACATCAGTGTTCGATAGATCATATGCGATAATAGAAGGAGTTGCAATGATATAGTGACTACTCCCACTACTCGTATAAGCTATGAGTCCATTATAATTTCAGGTTACAAAAACACCTGAAGTTTCTGTAGTAGAATTTTCTCACGAAGGTGCACTATAGGCTTGTGTAGTAACATCATAAGAATCAGTTATACCACCTATATTGAGTAGAGCACTTGTAGTAGAAGATCATGATATAGAACTTACAAGTCTCACAGTGACTTCATCATTATTAGTTACTGTTCCAGCGAAAGAAGTAAATGCTCCTAATGCTCAAACCCTATACTCTCCTCAAGATACAGCAATGGTACTTGGTGCGTTTAAACCAGTAACAGTAATAGTACTAGAAATATATTGAGAATTAAGATTAGCATCTGTAATATCCATAAAAGAAAAGGCATCTGGGATAGTATCTCATGCTCCAGTAGTTACTATATACCCATCGCTTTGACCACCTACTGTAAGAGTCACAGAAGTAGGTGTTGACCATGAAGAAGAAGATGTTTGACGTACTATAAAAGTATCTCAATTGTATACAGTCCCTGCAGAAGAAGTCCAAACTCAAGAACCATTTATACTATATTCTCATCATGCTGAAATAGAAATACTAGTTCCTGTATTGATTCAAGACACAGTCACAGGATCAGAAATATATTCACTACTTATCACTGCATCTGAGATATCACCGATAGAAAACGTATCTGGACTAGTATCAGGTGGTATAGTGGTAATACTATAGGTATCTGATACTCCTCAAACTATAAGTGTTGCGCTAGTAGTAGTAGATGGAGAAGCTGAAGAAGTATTTTTCAAAGAAATAACGTCTCAGTTATTGATGGTAGTTGGAGTACTTGTATATGATTTTGAATCATTAACGTCATACTCTCATCCTGAAATACTCAAACTTGTAGCTGTATTTATTCACGAAATCGTTATACTATTTGAGGTATAATCAGTACTCAGATTCGCATTAGGAACATCAGAAAATGCAAAAATATCTGGAGTAGTATCAGGAGGAGGGGCTGGGGTTGTAACATTGTATGTTGCTGTCACTCCTCCTATATCAAGTATAGAACTTATCGTAACAGAATTAGATGCTGAAGATGTTTGCCTGATTTGAATAACATCTCCATTACTCACACTTCATGCAGAAGTAGTATAACTTCCTCCATTAATCTTATATTCTCAAGATCATGAAATACTAATAAGTGTTGAGGTATTAATTCATGATACTGTAATACTATTAGATTCATAAACTGTAGAAAGAGATGCATTTGTGACATCACTAAAGTTAAAATTATCAGGTACTCCATCTGGAGCTGTAGTAGTGATATCAAAATCAGATGAACTAGTACCAATAGTAAGAGTTGCTGATTTCAAAGTTCCTGCTGTATTAGAAGAAGGCATTTTAACTGTGATAATATCTCCATTTGAAACATTACTTGTAAGAGAAGTAAAAGATCAAGACCCTTCTTCATCAATAAGTTCCATTTCTGTAATATTTACCCAAGAACCCCCATTATCAGCAGAACTAATATTAATTCTATAATATCTGTAGTAATCATTATTAGAAAAACTATATTCTTTCTTCGTGGCATCTGCTGAGATAGATTCATTAGTCCTCGTATCAAGAATAGTCCAATTTGAATTGTCATTAGATCATTCAAAAGTCCAATTACTTGGAGAGTATCTCCAACTATTCCATCCACCATCTTGTCAGCTATCTCTATATAGAGTATATTTACTTACAACCTTATCATTCCCAGATCATAAATCATATTTAAGCCAAGCTGGAATACTTCCATTATTTCACCAACCGGTAGAAGATGTATTATTATCAAATGCATCATCCGAGTCATTAGTCCAATAAGTACTAGAAGCTGAAGTACTTCAACCAGAGGTAACATCATACGGTACCCCATCTGATATTTTGTATTCAGCTCATACTCCAGATATACTTATAGGTACAGATACATTGAGTCAAGAAACAGTTATTGTATTTGAACTATACTCTGTATTCACATCCGCTCAAATAACAGGACTAAAAGTAAAGGAATCAGGAGTGGTATCAGCAATGAGTGTTGTTACAGAATAATTCTCTTGTACTCATCCTATATCTAGGGTAGATGCTACTGCCGTACTATTAGAAGATGATGAAGTGAGTCTAAGCGAAACAGTATCTCCGAGACTTACTGTTCATGCTGTAGAGACAAAAGTTCCACCGTTAATATTATATTCTCCTGCTGTTACACTAATAGGAGTATTCGTATTAATTCCTGTTACAGATATAGTATTTGATATGTATACTGTTGAAAGATTTGCATCCGTAACATCACTTAAAATAAAAGCATCAGGAGTCGTATCGGGTGTTGGTGGTGGACCACTTGATTCTGGTGGTTCATCTTTATATGGATGTGAGTTTGGGAGACTTCAATCTTTTCACCATTTATGAGCTAAATATCATTCTATTTTTTCTCTATCAGCTGAATCTAACTTAGTATCAAATATAAGTATTTCAGATACAACAAATTCCGAAGTTTCATTTGAAGCCCATCATGCCTCATTAAATGCCCAATTAATTCCTGAAATCGAATTTGTAGCACCTTGAGAAACTAATTCTCAAGTTCTATAAAAAGCATAATTTATATTGTCAGTGTGAAATCAGTAAATATAAGTTTTAGTACGATTACTTTTAGTTGCAGGCGAGCTATTATAATCATTTGGAGATCCATTAATATATATAGAATCTCTATATTTACCATGGTACCCTATAAGATAATTTCAGTTTGCTCATTGAAGTGCTCTCCCATCTGAATCTGTACTACCACCAAAAGGATCTTTTTTGTCTACTACATAAAATATATCTCCTGAGGTTATATCAGAGTTATTCAACAGTAGTCACATATCATTATCAATATATACTCAAGGATAACTTCAACTAAGCCCAGAAGTTGCATATTCTATATCTCATCCTGTTGTTATTGGATTATTAGCAGATCATGCACTAGATTTATTTACCCATGTTATTATTACTGATTCATCCGATGGGTTGTCCCAAGTATCTCAATCTCAATCTA
>CALHAQ010000053.1 GCA_937931775.1 uncultured Candidatus Altimarinota bacterium
TCCTACAGCTGTTGGTCTTACTGTTTCAGGTGATGAGATTTGTTGAGTTGCGAGTACTTCACCAGCACTATCATATACTACAGTTATGATATCGGTCTTTTCACCTTGAGGAGTAAACTTTTTCCCTCATACTTCTATTTCACTCAGGAAGTATGCAGACATGAATACTTTTCCAGAAGCATCAGCAGCTACTCCTACACCAATATCAACAGCAGGTCATCCTATGGATTTCACCCATTTAAATGCTCCATCTGTATCCATTTTTGCTACAAAGATATCTGATCTTCAGTTACTCTTGAGTATAATGTTTTTAAATAAAGCACTTCCTGCAAAGTATCCTGTAAGGTATATATTTCCATCTAGACCTACTGATACGTCATATACTCTCTCAGTTGATTTTCAACCAAATCATTTAAGCCATAGAGCATTACCGTCTGTATCGAGTTTCATAACATATCCATCATCTTTACCATTTGTAACTGCTCATTTTCCATCCATAGCAATTTTTGCATCATAGTATCAAGCAATATATAGATTATTATCGTTGTCTATATCAATAGATGATACAGATTTTGTTTTTACTCATCATAGATTCTTTGCCCAAGCTATATCACCTGATTCGAGAATTTTTGCAATATATATATCACTTGTCCCTTCACTTGTAAGTTTTGTATTACCAAAAACAAGTTCTCATTTAAAATTTCAAGTAATGTATATATTGTTTTGTGCATCCACCACCGTCTCAGATATTTCATCATCATCATCTCATCAAAACACAGCTATATTTACTTCCAGAGCGTTAAGAGCAGCTTTTTCCTCATACTCATTTATATCTTCTTCCTCCTCCTCTTCTTCTAAATCAGGTACTCCAGCTCCAGCTCATGCTCCAGCTCATGCTCATGCTCCAGGCTCAACTGTAGCATTAGAAATTTCAGTACTGTCTGTTATATTTTTATCAACAAAATAGTTGTACCCAAAATATCAAATAATCCCAAGTAATAATATTATGAATCCTAATGTTCATAATTGGATTCCTCATCTATTATTTTTATACATAAAAACCAACAATAAAAAATAAAATAATTAACGTCCTATATTATACAGAAAAATATAAGTTCTGTTAAAAGAAACCTCTTTATTATATTGCTGTATATATCAAAAACATGTATACTATATTTAGTATTTTATTTCTTTTTATAAACAATGATGTATAAGTATCTAATTATCTGCGTTTCATTGTTACTCTTTGTATCTTGTGGAAAAAATGAGATTATTCCAACTACACAACCAGTAACTTCAGGGTCGTTTTATGTTTCAACTAATGGTGATGATGCGAATGATGGATTGAGTCAATCTACACCTCTGAAAACTATTCAATTAGCTTTGAATAAAGTAGAGCCTGGTAATACTGTATATGTAAAAGCTTGAGAGTATCTAGATCAAAAAATAACTTTTCCAAAATCATGAGAAGAAGGCAAATATATCAGCCTTGAGTGATATACAAAAACACCTGGTGACGTAACTACCGTAAAAGACTTTAACCACCTTAGCGCTCATGATACCTCACTCATGCCACTTATTAAATGAAGTGATAGAACTAAAGATACATGAATTCTTATTGAATCAAAAAATTATATTAAGATTAAAAATATCCAAATTACTGAATATAAAGTAGGTATGAAGGTATCTTCTGGAAATAATAATATATTTGAAAATATACTTATGAGTAAATTTTGAGATGTTAATGCAAAGTATGATGGAAGAGGAGTATATATGATAGGAACTAGCTCGAATAATCTATTACAAGATGTGACGGTTGTAAACTCTGCTGCAGAAGGTTTCTTTATATTGTGAGATAAGAATATTCTTGATTCAGTGAGAGTGTATTCAAATGATAATTCAACTGGGGTTAAAAGTGCTACTGATTATTATGTAGTACTTAGAGGGGCTACGAATTCTATAGTGAGAAATAGTTATATAGAACGAGTATGAGATCTTGATCATAATGGTCATGGTTTTACCATTAAATGAGATAATGAAGGGAATCTAATACATAATAATCTTTCTAGAAACCTTAATAATGGATGATTCGTCGCAAGACATAGAGGAACAAAAAATAATATCTTTAGAGATAATGAAGTTATTTGAGGAAGTATTGGTATTATGGCAAGAGATGGAGCAAACTATAACACATTTGAAAATATAAAAATTACAGGAGCAAGAGATTCTGTTGTATTTCTAGATTCAACAGAAGATGGAGGGAAAAGAAGTGGAGGGAAGTATAATCTTTTTAAAAATATAGAGATAAACGATACTGGAAGAGTAGTGTTCTCATTTAATGGAAATACTTATGCTGATACTATATCTGTAGGAAATGTGTTTGATAATATTACTATCAAGTGAGCCCCACACCTGCTAGAAGCTGCTCATATATCAGAATGAAACACACTACAAAATAGTAGTATAGAAGATGTAGAGAAATACATTTCTTTTAGGAAAGGAATAGATGAAAGTGATTTTGAGTTTATGATAAAAGATACCAGTAAGAAAAATACATGATTTTAGTAACTTGTGAAAATAAAAAAGACTGTAGATATCTACAGTCTTTTTTATTGTATTTATAGCTTATATAGTTTCACCGTTTCCATCAAGTTTTATAATGAAAACATCTCTTCCTCATACAGATGTAATAGTATTTGAACCATAGGTTATACTTCCATTAAAGTATCATGTTGTGTAAGTGTTTCCTATAGTATCTACAGATATTCAAAAACCACGATCATCCCCTGTAGATCATATTCCATTTGCCCAGAGTACATTTCCATCTGAATCCATTTTAGTGATAAATATATCTACACTTCAAGCACTCACTATACTGATTCATCAGTGGTTTGAGGTACTTCAGAAGTAACCAGTTACATATATGTGATCGTTAGCATCTATTTCAATCCCGTTTCCGGTATCATTTGATGATCATGATAAACTATTTGACCAAATGAAATTTCCTGAACTATCAAGTTTTGTTACAAAGAAATCGTTACTTCATAGATGTGTGAGTGTATTAGGACCATGGATAGAATCATCATCGAAATATCAATCTATATATACGTTTCCATCACTATCTGCATCGACACCTGTAACCCTATCTTTTCAAATCCCTCATACACTTTTTGCCCAGAGTACGTTCCCGGAACTATCAAGTTTTGTAACAAAGCCATCTCATACAGTAGAAGGAGATCATACTGCATTTGTGAGAGTCGTCGATCCATGAGTTGAGGACCCAATATAAAATCATCATACAAGAACATTATCATTATAATCACTTGTTACATAGTATCATGATTCATCTAGACCATCACCATTAAACATTTTTGCCCATGTCACCGTTCATGAACTATTGAGTTTTGCAACATAAGTTCCTTTTCATCATGCTCATACTTCATTTGTTGCTCCTGAGAGATTTATAGATCAAAAACTTGCAGCGCTACTGAAATAACCTGTAGTAAGGATATTTCAACTATTATCGAGTCATATACCATATCATTTATCAGCAGATGTCCCTCACATTTGAGTAGCCCATACTACATCTCCATCTCCATTGAACTTTACTACATATCCATCTACACTTCATAGACTTGTGAGTGTATTACCACTTCAAAATGTTATAGTATTACTAAAGTATCATGTGATATATGCGTTTCATATTCCATCAACTACAATATTTGTTGCTTGATCATCTCATGTTCCTCAAAACGTTTCAGTCCATAGTAAAGCACCAGAACTATTAAATTTTCTTACAAAAATATCATTATTTGATCCAGGATTATTGTAATACCCTGCAACATAACTATTACCTGCATTATCAGAATCAGCAGCAAGTCATGAATCTAAATTTACAGTTCATACTGAAGCTATATATGGATCAGCATCAAGCACAGAACCATCAGCAGCATATGGAACATAAAAAGTATCATCTTGTACTGGAATATTAGGATCATTATTTGACCCTATGAGTCCTAGAGACTCATCATCTCAAATATTTATAGAAGTTACATTTGCAGTAAATGCGTCACTTACTTGTACGGTTTTAGTATATTCTGACGCGCTAGTAACTGTTGTACCATCTACTATACCAACTCATGTTATGATATCTCCTGGATACAGATCAT
>CALHAQ010000054.1 GCA_937931775.1 uncultured Candidatus Altimarinota bacterium
ATTCTTGAGTATTAAAGTCAGTATTTCAAAAAGTAGAAAAAGACATTTTAGAAATAATAGATTCTTTTTTATAACTTGAATAAAGTACTGACACAAGTATGTTCTTTAGCTCCTGAAGTTCATTATATGATTCTATATTTAGAGATTTTAAAATCTCTAAATCCTTATTTGTTCGAGATATAGCATCTTCATCAAACTTTTGAGATTGTAATATTCAAATATATCCTTTAAGTACTTGGTTTTTATAAAAAATAATCTTCTTCTCTTCATTTACGAAAATATTTACATACCTTTGTAGCATATCCTGACCAGGGATATTTCATACACTTTGAGATGAAAAATTTGTGAGTATAGACTGTTCATGTGTATCTTTAGCTCTAATATCATCAAGTGAAGTACTCAAAAATAAGTCATCAGAAGCTAAATATTTCTTAATATAATTTTGGTTTTCCTCAAAATCTCATAAGCGTCCTATATATCATAGATTAAAAACCGTCCCAATACGGAGTCTATCAGCATTTCTAATATATTTTCACCTACTTGGCTGAAACTCTAAATACATATGTGGTGTTAAATGTATGTCAACATAGTCCTCTTCAAGTTCATCATCTCTCAGAGTAAGAGTAACAGGAGTATTAAGGCTATATACAAAAACCTTTCATGGAGTAGTAACACTATCAAAAAAGATATCTCATATTCCTTCTTGTTTAAATATAAATCATGTTCCATAAAAACTATAAGATTTTCATGTATCTCTAAATGAGCTAAGGTACTTTCATGGCTGTGAAATATCAATACTTATATCGTCTCCGTTTTCTATAGTTTCTAAATCTATACTTGAATATAGACGATCAAATTGTGAAATATATTGCCAAGAATAGTCTTCTGATTGCGAGAGACTTCCTGAGTATGCTGAAAAATCAGGGAGAGATAAATATTTCGGAGTCGTAAAAAAAGTGGAAAATACAATTATAGAAAATACTACAAGTATGATCAAACTCAAAATTATTCGAAACAATGTTCCCATTACAAAAATCTTTATATTATATGTTATGTATTTTACTCCCTGCTGAGTATTTATCAAAACTAAGAATACTCTTTCCTCTTGCCAAAAAGCAAGTTCTACCTACAAATCAGACTCAAATATCTCAGTAAAATTTTTCATAATTGCAGAATCTTTTATTATAAGCCCTATTTCTCTATTTTCATCAAAACTATAGGTCGAAAAATTTATACTCCCAACATAAAGGTATTTATCATCTACATTTATAGCTTTTGCATGGAGTTTATCTGATTTTAAAGGACTCAAGGCAATACCCTGTTTTGCAAAATCAGATACCATATCACTATTTTCTTTATAAAATTTCTCTTCAACTATTCCTCTTATTGTGACTCCTGACTTAGCAATATCAAATAAACTATCCCTGAAATCATCATCAGCTATATAAGGAAAATAAAAATCTATAGTTTCTTCAGCGCTAGAAATAAGTCTTGTAAGTCGATCTCTACTATAACTTGGAGAAAGTACTAAGTTCTCATCATATATTCATATATTTTTATGCTGAAAATCTCATAAAAATAATTCCTCTAGTTTCTCTACAAAATCCCTCTCACGAAAAAGCACAAGGAAATCTCGATTATATTTAAAAAGTGAGTAAGAAAAATTTCCAGTAGAAATATACACACTCTGATCAATAATCATCATCTTAGCGTGATTCAGTGAATAATTGAGAGGATCTGACCATCTCACATCTATTCCAACATCTTTAAATGCCTGATAATGTTTATCATTAAGGTATGGAGCTTTGTAAGGATTGTTTTCAAGTAATATTTTTACATCTACTCATCTTCTGTGAGCTCTTATAAGAGCATCTCTCATGTCACGCTCTGTAAATATATACACTTCTACATATATTTTATCCTTTGCCTTATCTATCTGTTTTACTATATCATGTAATAGATGTAAGTTTGGCGTATGAAATAACTGTATATTATCTCAAAATTCTTCAATATTCTCAAATTGAAAACCTTCAAGAGCGATATTTAGAGATTCCCTATATTCTTGCTCCTGTTTTCATAAATCTCTATACTCCCAATACTCATCACCAAAAAAATATCAGAATAAACTAAAGAAAATAAACAAACAGACTATTTGAAATATTTTATTTTTCACCTCGCTCATAGTTAAAATCAGCTCTGCAGATCAAGCATCTGCTTATAGTATCAATTCTTCTTTACAAGTAAATCGTGCGTTCCTCTCTCCACTACAGATCATGAGTCTATTACTATAATATCATCTGCATGTTTTACCGTTTGGAGCCTATGAGCAATAATAATCACTGTTCTATTTTTAAATAAATTATGCATAGCCTGAGTTATCTTTTTCTCACTCATACTATCAAGTGCTGAAGTAGGTTCATCAAGAATTATAATTTTCGGATTTTTCAAAAAGATTTTTGCGATTGCCAGACGCTGTTTCTGTCATCCAGAAAGTTTCACTCCTCTCTCCCCAATTTCTGTTTCTAATCCATCCTTAAGATCATAAATAAATTCACAATTCGCAAGAGTGATAATCTCTTGTATTTTTTTCTTAGTAGGTTTTTTTCTCACAGCATATAGTAAATTTTCTTCAATAGTCCCATCAAAGACACTTGGTTCTTGTGTAAGATATCACACATCTGCATAGTAACTCTTGAGTGAAACTTCTTTTAAATTTTGTCTATCTATAAGTATGTCACCAGAATCCTGTTTAATATATCCTGATATAAGTTTTACAAGTGTAGATTTACCTCATCCACTTGGACCAACAAGCGCTGTTATTTTATTTCCTGGTATTTTTAAATCAAAATCCTGAAATATAGGCTGTGAGGCTTCATAAGAATAACTCATATTTTGAATAACAATTCTTCCATCTTTATGCACAAAATCTTTCCCATCTTCGTATCAGATGATTTGTGGAGTAGTATCGAAAAAGTTCCACATATTTTGTACCTCTGCAAATTCTCTTCAGAAGTTCTTTAAAAAATCTAGAAGTCAAATAAAGTCTTTTTGCATCATCAAGACTGCTCCAGTAAGAGCTGCAATAGATGCAAGCTCTATTTCTCATGAAAAATACCCATCTCAAAAATAGAAGAATAAAGAATATAAAAGAGTAAGTACAATAATGTTTCCGATAGAAAAAAATGGTACAAGAAAAGTAGCCATTTTCTTATTCCAGTAAATCTGTCATTCATGAAGCTCATGTAAAACCTCTACTTCTTGTGAAGTCTTTGTTGTTTGAAGTATCTCCATCTTCGACATAAGCACTTTTGCAAGTCTCTTAGACCATATATTATCTAACTCAATCCGATTTTGTCGAATATTTGAAACAAGGCTATTTACATAAAAACCAAGTGATTGTCAAAGCAATAATAAGAAAATCAAAAGGATTCATAAGTATGCATGTATCTGAAGTAGAAAATACAACGTAATAGAAGCTGAAGTAATAAATCTTAGTATTTCTATCATAGTATTATCTAAAAGCCCTCCCCATGACTTGATTCCTTTTGAAATAATAGCAATACTTTTCCCTGTTCAGACTTTTTCATGAGCATTATTATCTCATGTAATATACAATGGGATGTACTTTTCTTCTACAAATTTTCTGTACCTATTATAAGACAATGTCCAAAAATCTTTAATGATAAGAAGAAGAACAAATAAAACTATAAAAACCACCATATATCACACTAAAGTTGAATAAAAAAAATTCTTATCACCTTGCTCCAATACTCGTGTAATATCTCGTATGAAAAATATAAAAAGTACTCCTATAAGGATTTCTATAAAGAAATAAAATAGTAGTTTAATAGTTACTACTTTATTATATTTCACTGGTTCAAAAAATCGTTTTGTTTTTTGCCGAAATGTTTGTTCTATAATTTTCTCAGACATAAAAAATAGCTACAAGATATTACATATATCATAGCTATTTTTTGTATTTTATAAAACTCTATATTAAGAGAATAGTTTTTCGAAGACTCATTTTTTAGAATTTACATTGAGTTTCTTTTCTTTAGCTATTTCTTCAAAGAGTTCTCGCTGTTTTTTATCGAGTTTTTTTGGTATTGGGATATGTATATGGATATGTAAATCACCCTTTGAGTCCCTATCTACATATTTTACTCCATCCCCTGAGATTTGTATAACACTCTCAGCTTGAGTCCCTGCATCTATAGATATACTTCTTTTCCCAATTATTGGGATTTGTATATCTTTTTTTGTTCATAAAACAGCTTCTATGAGGTCTATTTCTAAATCATAGTGAAGATCTACTCCATCTCGAGTAAGTCACTTTTCACTATCATTGACGTGGAATCTGATATATAAATCTCCTGAAGCTGCACTTCATACTCCATCATTTCCTTCTCCTGTAAGTTTGATTACCATAGCATCATCTATTCCGGCAGGGATATCTATATCAAGCTTTTGTTTCTTTACAGATCTTTTCTCTCCATTACATTCGCTACAAATATTTTCAAAACTTTCTCCTGATCACTGACAATCTGGACATGTTCTTGTCTGTTGAATCACTCAAAATGGGCTTTGAGAAGTTTGTGTTACCTGTCAGTGTCCTGAGCAAGTATCACATGTTTTTTTATTACTTCCTCCTTCTCAAGAGCAGCTCTCACAGCTATGCCTTTTATTAAACTCTACTGTATCTTTTCATCCGTAAATACTCGTTTTTAAATCCACATGTAGATCATATTCAAGATCCTCTCATCTACTTTGCGAAGATCGTCTACGTCCACCTCATCCAGAAAAACCTCCACCAAAAAATGAATTAAAAATATCTGATATATCTTCTCCCTGAAATCAAGCTCATCCTCCAAATGGATTCCCTCCTCAGCCTCCATGTCCAAAAGTATCATAGTCTTGTTTTTTTCATGCATCAGAGAGCACCCCGTATGCTTCATTCACTTCTTTAAATTTTCATTCAGCCTCACTGTCTCACTGATTTCTATCTGGATGGTATTTCATTGCAAGCTTTCTATAAGCTTTTTTTACTTCGTCACTTGATGCTCATTTTGAAAGTCCAAGTACCTGATAATAATCTCTTTTTGACATAAATTTTTCTTTTTAATAATTCGCGTTAAAATGCGTTAGGAAGTATATAAAAACTCTCTAAAAAATCAAAAAAATGTTTCTAACTATAAACCTCAATCAAGACCGATCCCCAATATCAAACTATATATCAAATACTCTTCTTTCTGAAATAGATACGACTTTAAAAAAGTGAGAAAAAGTGCTGCTGTATCTCAATAAAAGATGAGCCTATAGTAGTCTGATTTGTGAAGACTGTCAGCATCTATTTGAATGTCCAAACTGTGACATAAGCCTAGCCGTACACAATACTCCTGAACATCTAAGATGTCATATATGTAATAATGCCTATAATATACCTATAAACTGTAATAAATGTATGGGGACAAGACTCAAGTCTATTGGAATAGGAACTCAAAAAATAGAAGAAATCTTAAAAAAATACTATACAGATAAAATTATTTACAGATTTGATAGTGACGCAATGAAAAATATTTCAAGTAAAAAGGCTGCTCTATGAGAACTAGAAAACGCTGATATAATTATAGGAACGAAAATGATCACTACAGGTTTTAATTTTCAGCGTATATGATGTATCTGAGTTCTCCTTATAGAATGAGAACTCTCATATCCAAGCTATGATGCAGAAGAAAAAGCTTATACAAACCTTCGTCAACTCATAGGACGATGAAATAGAAAAACACAAAAAACCAATATTATACTTCAAACCTTTATCCCAAAAAATAGTCTTATACAAAGACTCACATCAGCGAATTTTAAAGACTTTCTCTGAGAAACACTTACAGAGAGGAAAGAGTATCTCTACCCCCCCTTCACACAGATGATAACGCTTGAATATCGTCACAAAGATAGCAAAAAAACACTGAGTTTTACCCAGAAACTTGAAAATACCCTCAAAAAACATGATAAAAAGAATCTCTATATATTTCTTCGAGGGAGTTCGACATTTAAGAAAAATAACTCACATCACGCAACACTCATAGTAAAATGAGAAAACATTCGAGAGCTATTATGAAATATTGAAAAAACTATTATATCAGAGAGTGGATTGAGCGTTATATTTCACTAATCTTATATTGAATAATATCTTTCAACACATCATCTACAACTTTTTAACACCAAAAATTTTTCTCACTTGATTTCCCTTTCAAAATGATGAGAATATTTTGTAATATCACTCACAAATCCTCTATGAAATTTGAAATATCCACAAAACTCCTACAAAAAGGTCTCTCCGTTGTTTCACATGCAACTGCTGGCATTACTACAACTCCTATTCTAGAAAATATACTCATTAAAGTAAACTATAAGAGCATAGTACTTACAGCAAATAATTTAGAAATGGCTATAGAATATGTACTTGAGGATGATGTAAAAGTCGTTTCCGAAGGAGCTTTTTCAGTGCCAAGTAAATTATTTTGAAGTTATATAGGACTCCTGCAAGATGATATCGTATCTATAGAACTCAAGGGTTCTGACGCTTTGGAAATCAAAACAGAGAGTGGGAAAACAAAAGTAAAAGGTATAGCAGCAGAAGACTTTCCTGTAATACCAGGAGTAAAAGAAGAACTCTCTCTTTCTCTCAAAGGTGAGGTAGTAAGAAGATCTATAGAAAAAACTCTCTTCTCAAGTGCTGAGTGAAATATCCGTCCAACTCTCGCAGGACTTTTTGTGAATATTTCTGGAAGTGAAGCGACATTTGCTTCAACAGATAGTTTTAGACTCTCAGAATATAAGACGCTTCTTGCTTCTCCAGCTAGTGCAAGTTTCTCACAGATTATTCCATCAAAAACATGTTTTGAAATAAAGAGTATCATCTCTGATAGTGATAATGTCAAAATAGTAAGTGGAGAAAATCAAATAGCATTTTTCTTTGGAAATGTAAAAATGTACTCAAGACTCCTAAATGGAAAATTTCCAGATTATTCAAACTTTTTTCCAAGTTCATATGCTACAAAAGGAGTTATTAATAGAGCTGACCTCATGGGAGCACTCAAAAAGATTAATCTCATATCTAGAGAAAACAACTACTCTATAAAAATGAGTTTTTCAAGTGAAAATGGTATTCTCCTGGAAACATCAGAGACACAAATCGGTGAAGGTGAACTCAGACTCCCAGGAAGTGTTGAATGAGAAGATGCTATTATCGGTATCAACTCTACTTATTTCCTCGAAGCGCTCGGAGCTATAGAGACAACTCATATATCTCTCCAATTCGAATCTCCACTTGCTCCTATACTCCTCCTTCCTGTAAAAGACGAGTGAGCAAAAAAAGAACTCCCAGGAGAGTTCAGACATATCATCATGCCACTTAAAATATAGTGAGTATTTGATATCTCTATTTTCTGC
>CALHAQ010000055.1 GCA_937931775.1 uncultured Candidatus Altimarinota bacterium
TAAAAGGGCAAGTTCCAAAGATCCTTCAGCTCAACCATAAGCCTTCAGATAATCTTGTCGTCCTTTCCCATCTTGCATTTCTTGTAATACTAAATTCAAGGTACTAGTGGTCAAAATCAGTAAGAAACCAATCATAAGTACTGCAGCTATGATAGAATATCCCTCATTTCATGTAGAAAATTGTTGTTTCATTTTTAATTGGTTTCTATTAATCGTTCACTCAGAGTTGTTTGAATATGCATTATATTATTTTTTACAATATCTGGTGCTAATCATTTAGTATAAGAAGGTCTTGCTGTAAGAATGATACTGAGTCTAGGAATTTTAGTATTTGTTATGATAAAGTGTATATTTTCAAAATGTATAAAACTATTACTCAAAGGGTAATAGTCTCATGATATATCCTTTTTAATAATATGACAAGCACTATTTACATCACTACAATCAGTAGATACACTCCCTACCCGAGTCCAAAGATTCATAATTTCATCAAAGTACCCAATAGTATATTCACTTGTTCAAACACACAATCCATCAGCAGATATCACTCATCATAAAAGATCCGGAGATTGGCAGGTCATTGCAAAACTCCTAACTCAAGTAATCCCATTTCTTCTAACATTTTCAGCTATATCTTCAACAACATTCTTAATGTTCTCCTGCATAACTCTATTGATTTCTACCCTTGCAGACATTTGAGATGAAAATAAAAATATACTCATTACCGATATCATCATAATCCCAAAAATCATGATAGAAACTATAAGTTCTACCAAAGTAAAAGCTGATAATGTTTTAGTAGTATATTTCATTATATTCTTCTCCAATCAGTAATTATAGTTTGAATCTCATATTCGTGATATCATCTCTTAAACCAAATAACTTTCGAGGTAATAAGAAAAGCATCTATAATATCATTCCCTGTATCATCTTTCGCATTTTCTATATAGAGGTATCTCATAAATGGTGTATCTCTATTAGGTCATGAGCAATTATAGGTATATACATTATCAATACTTAAACAAAGTCCGTATTCTGATTTCATAGCAAGTACTTCAGATTTTGATTCTGATATAGTTGTCCCAAGCATATTTACAATTACTTCTCCTGTCAAAAAATCATTCTCAAATATATAATATTCTCATGGGGTAAATAGCTTTACACTAGGAGAATATACTTCCTCAGGGTTCTGTTGGTTCCAGATTTTTAAAGATGTATAATTTGTATCTCGAATACTTCTAAATAGTTCTAATTGCTCACGTGCAAGATTTGAAGCAATAATAGAGTTTTTGTTATATTCATTAATATTTAAAGAAGAAGCTAGTAGTGCGTAAATAGAAACAAGTCATAGCGAAAATACAAAAATTCCAATAAGAACTTCTATGATAGAAAAGGCAGCTGATGTTTGTCTATATATATTCACAAATATAAAAAAATATTAATAATCAGAAATATAGGATTTTGTATAATAAGTAATCTCTTTCTGTAGTACTGGAGAGCTCGTTCACCTGTAGGATAGTAAAATACTCACGGTATCGGATGTAAGAGATCAAGAGATACTTCCACTTCCTGTAATAGAGTCAAAACTAAATAGTCTATCACCAGTTCCACCGTCTATACTACTCACAACAATACCTCTTGGAAGTTTTTTTATCTTATACGCTCATGGAAGAGATACAATATCAAGAGATCATGTAGATACTACATAATCTAGTTGTGTTGCTCATGAAGCAAAATAAAGTCAAACATTCAAATTTCCAGATCCAGTATCCAAACCATGAATAGCTAGATTGCGAGCATCTAGAAGACTTTGTGTTACTTCTCTTGCTGCCTGTTTTATAAGTGTCTTTTTTTGATGATGAGCATAGGGAAAATATGTAGCTAATGAAATAATAGATATGATAGTAATAACAATCATAAGCTCAATGAGAGTAAATGCTGGAAATATGATATTTCGTTTCATATGTTATGATACGGTTTGGGTAACTTTAAGAATGGCACCAAATATAGCAAAAGCAAACCATAAAACAAAAACCCCAGCTATGAGAATAGCTATAGGTTCTATCCATTTTGTAAGACTTCATAAAGAGTAGTTCACTTCTCTTGTATATTGATCTGTAAGTTTTTTTGTCACTGTATCTAGAGAAGCCGTCTTTTCTCATACAGACAACATCTGTAAAAAATCCAATGGAAATAATTTATGTTCTTCATCTACTTCTTGCATCGAGTCAACTATTTTTTGTCATGCAGATACTTTTTGCATTACTTCAAGTAAATGAGCTTCATATACCATGTTATCAAGAGATTTAGCACTAAGAGATAGTGCCTTTACTACAGGAACTCCAGAGGCTACAAGACTCCCTAAATTCGTAGAAAGTGATGCAAGGAGAAAGTTTTTATACACCTTTCATATCAAAGGAAGTCCGAGAATAAAATAGTCTAGATTTGCACGTCCCTTTTCAGTATTCTTGTATCCATAAAACAGTACAATAGAAGTAGCTAGAAAAAGTAATATTAAAGCCCAATTAAAAATTACAAAATTTGAAGTAGCAATAAGAGCCCTTGTAGCAAGAGGAAGAGTTACCTCAGAAGTTTCAAAGAGTTGACTCACCGCAGGTATTACATAAATAAGAACTATAACTATAGCAAGAACTAAGAAAAGAAAGATAATTGCAGGATATGTTAAAGCTCCTTTAATCTTCGAACGTAAATCATAACTTTTACGTAAATTTTCGGAAAGATTTGCTAAAGATATGGAAAGTTTTCAAGTAGTTTCACCAGATTCTATTATTGATACTTCACCAGGACTAAATATTTGTGGAATTTTTTTCATAGACTTACTAAATGAATCTCCTGAAGATACATATGTTTGCAGTTGTGTGATTTTCTCTTTAAAAAATGGATTACGGATTTTTGTTTGCACTGAATCAAGAGTTTCTGAAATAGTCACCCCTCCATCAAGCATAACAGATAGGTACTCATAGAAATTAAATTTATCAACAAGAGAAACTTTCTGAAACATAGAGAGATTAATATTTTTCATTTCTTTTATTTATAGTACAAAGTAAGAGGTATATTGGCCTGAATGTTTCCACTAGATTCATTCATAGGGTAATTGAAATCTGTAATGTAAAAACGATACGTAGATCATTTTCCTGTAAGCTTATCTATAAAAGAAAAGAGTACCTTTTCTCAAGAAACAACAGCTGAAACATTAATAAGAGCCTTTTTAAACCCTAGATCACTGATACTATCAGAAGTGAGGGAAATATCTCTAATAATAATTCTATCATCACCAAGGTTTACATCTCTAGCATAGGAATAAATATATTCAATAATATCAGCATCCGAAAATACTCCTGTAAACCCAGCAATATCATCAGTAAGCTCACTCCCCTCTTTATTTAAAGAGTTTTTAAGTTCATTTAAGCGAGCAAGTGTATCCTGTTTCTGTTTTACCTCTAGCGTGTTTTGCTCCCGAGTATCCAGCTGAACTTGCATGTCTGAATATATATTTTTTGTAAAAAATAAAAGTACAAAAAATGATGCTAGTATCAAAAGATATGAGAGAAAATTATTTTGAGTATATTGTTTCATGATTTTATTTAAGTGTAAATTTTCAACTAAAGTTTATTCTATCATAACCCGCAAGAGTTTGTATAAATTCTACATCAAATAAAGCTCCCTCTTCAAGGGCTTTATATGCTCTAAGAAACTTTACTATTTTTTCATAAGCATATCCACTATCATTTGTTTGAGCCGATATATCTATTGTTGCTTGTCATGAAGAATAGTTAAACCCTTTTGATTCTAAGCCATAAATACCAAACTGTTTTCGCAAGTGAGAGACAAACTTAGGAATATCAGATTGCAGAGCAAGTTCATCCAAAAAAGAAGAATGTTTGTCATATATACTATATATCTGTACATTCTCATCTGATTGTAACTCTTCTATAGATCCTTCGATTTGTGACACTCTCTGAGAAAGAGATGCATTTTCTTCTACTAAACGAGAGTTATAAAACCCAAGAGCAATAGTTCAAATAATCACAAAGAGTAAAAAGGATATAGCTACGTAAAATGTGGATGATTTTTTCTTCTCATAAAATTTTGTATCAACAGCTGACATATAATTTCCAGGGGTTAGTATGTATTATCCATTAAGAACACTGAGTATAAATCGTGTTATTGGCCAAGAAAGCCATATGACTACTATCCCAATGATAACATACACGATAGTTTGACGAGACTTTTTCAATTTTTCTTCATCCCCACTTCATATAAGAATTTGAAATCCAGCATATATAATATATATCACTGCAATAATTGAGATAAATGTAAGAAGATATCGTATTACGTCTTGTATATATTCTGAAGCTGATCTATCATTTTCGATTCCACCTAATGTATCTTGAATAGCATCAATACCAGCTTCTAAACCACATTCTTCACCATCATTACAATATCTAACTGCTGGAGCTCCATCATCAACACCAAACCATGCTCATGAAGCAGGAGATAGAGAAAGTCCAAATATACATAGCAGAACAAAAACATATCGTAAAATTTTCATGAGAAAAGGTGTTAAGATTTACTTTTAAAAAATTATATATAAATTAAAGGAAACTCAAAACCTATTTTCTCATACTCTAATATATATGCATGCTCGACGACTCATTATCTGATATGTATTTTTTATATGTGTCTGTATTATGAGTGCTTACATATATGGTTTTACAAGCCTTAGGTGAGTCTTATGATCTCTTTTACTATACTCTATTATTACATATTTCTTACATATAATTTTCGCAAAAATAAGATCAAAACCACTTCTTTCATTTTTTGATTTTTTCCCACTATTCTTATATAAATCATCTATATATATTTCACTATCTTTTATCTTTATTGGGTGATTTCTATACTATCAAAATACTCTCTTTCCTGCGAAAATTCCAACATATACTCTCAGTAATGGTGATAAAACAATAATATTTCAAACTATGAGTCATATAGGGTCAGAAAGCTTTTATGCAAACATACAACATGATATCTATGCTGCAAAAAAACAGGACTATGTCTTGTATTACGAATGAGTGCAAGCTGGAAGTGAGGAAAATAATGCTGCATTTAACGAGGCTCTAGGTATTGATTTTGCACCATGAATTTATGATAATTTCTCTCGTCTTTATGGGGTGAGAGCACAAGATAATAATGAGTTTTTATGACTCGTAAATAATCTTGATTATAATATAGATCTCGATCTCGATAGAGTGATGCAGTTGTATCGAGACCGAGTTTGATCAGAACAAAAAGCATCTATTCTATGAAATGAAAAAGTATATGACCTGAATAGTAATGTACTAAAAACACTCTCACAATTATCAGAAAAAGAACTGATAGTATTGAGGTTTGTAAATCAAGGAATTTTAAATTTTATGATGAAACATGCATCGTTAAGAAATATCATTATTCAAAATCTTTGAAATACAGATATTTTCTCTGTGATACTTGAAGGAAGAAATTCATTCCTTGCGAAAGAAATACAAACTCGAAATGATAAAAAAATATTTATTACTTACTGACTTATGCATTTCTCATGAGTATATGAAATACTCAAGTCTATGGATGAAAATTGGGAAATTATAGATACAAAATATTATCAAGTTATTAGTCGCTCATAGTTATATATCCTACGAATATATAAAGCAAAAATAAATATATAAATACCACTCAAATATATCAAAAAGTAATAGCTATATCAAAAAAAGCATGACTCACTATTGCAAGTAGAGAAAATACTCCAAAAAGTAGATAAGCTTTATTATATTTTCATGCTAAGGCTAAGAGCATATAGAATCATGCTGCAAATATCATACTACAAAGTATATGGAGAGCTATGGTAAAAAGTGATCTAAAAAAAGTAATTTGTAGAAGTGAACTATCTATTTCTCTAAATTGAAGATAAGAATATACATATAAAATATTTTCAAAAAATGCAAAACCTAAAGCTATTACTCAAGCGGTAATAAGCATTTTATTAAAATTCAAATTATTCCCAGAGGGAATGATACTTAAATTAGAGGAATACTTCATTCCTTCTTCTAGAAGTGCTATTATGATATAATATCATCAAATAGCTCCTAATCCAGTAAATACGAAACTTCCTGATTCTATAGATTGAGAAACTCAAATATTTACAGCAAGTGTATAAACAATAAATATACTGAAGGATGAAACACATAACAAAAATATAATTCCTCAGGTAGATCGTATATACGATCTGACACTCCCTGAAAATAATCAATATGAAATAATAAAAGAAACTATCAATATACTCAAGAAAAATAAAGAAAGTGGGACTATAAGATTTGTTCAAAAAAATGAGTCTACAACAAAAGAAAGTGAGAAAAATATTTCTTCTAGTAGATTTCAAATAATAAACATATCCTGATATATAAGTGGAAGAGTAGAAATGACTCAAGCAATAATCCCAATTAAAAACTGTCCACGGCTAACTCCTAAAGATGAAAAACTTGTAAATACATACATCCAAAACAGTAGAGGAAGTAGTAATATAAGTACTGAGAAAATAATAATAAAAACCTGTAATATCACAGAATAATTGTAGAAAATATATACGCTAGAATACAAAAAAACTTAAAAAATTCAAAAATAAAACTCTGAGATATACTCAGAGTTTTATGGAAATATATTATTCAAATATAAGATTAGATTTTTCTGAAAGATTCCAATCATATGAAGATATCCGATTGTCAGAAATACCATACACAGTATTTCAGATATACAATGCTCTTTTCATTTGCATATCTCTATATTCCCATGACTTATCTCCTATATAGGACCATAGTGATGTATCCTTATAACAATAGTTTGGTATATAAGTATTGTATGGTTGATCATCTTCACAAATTATTTCTCCATTTACAGTTTCTTTACAAAGAGGTTCTCATTGTGAACTATATTTTTCACATTCCTCAAGTCTTTTTTCTTCTACACCTGATATATCTATATGGCTCGTTTTATTTTGAACCTGTATACCAGAGTCTTTGTCTATACTAATAGAAAAGAGCCCATTATAATAGTCTAAAGTTCTCCAGTTATCATCTTTTTCATAAAGTGTTGCTGGGAGGAGAAGTGTTGATTTATCTTGATTCCATACAAACATCCTTGGGTTATTTAGCGCTTCACTATAACTTCCTTTTCCTCAAAGCGTCTCTGTGTATAACTGTTCTACTATGATTCATTTATAGTTTCATAGTTCACATTCTTTTTCCTGAGTGGCAGTAAGGTCATTATCTCAGCATTTCTTATCATAATTGATTTTATATAAGTCTACTTTAACCCCTGCTGTCGTAGTACCTCCCCACTCATTTATTTTTGTATCATAACCAAGTCATATAAGGTGAGTATCATCATATGGATGGAGATATGTTGAAAATCATGGTATTTTTAATTCTCATAATACTTCTGGTTTACTGATATTACTCAAATCAATAGCAAAGAGTGGATCTATCTGCTCAAAGGTAACAAGAAAGAGCTTATCTCCTATGAATCTACTTGATTGAAATGTCTCTCCTGGAGCTAAATTTGTAAGGCTTGAAACACTATTAAGATCTTTATCAAGAACATAGAGTCCTGTTGATCTCTCTGGTTGCCACTGTGAAGTAATGATTCTGAAATTATCTTCATACTCATCCATAGAGTATTGATTGAGAGGAGCTCATGGGATAAGAGCTGAATCTTGATATGATATATTTTGTTTATCTATATTTAGCTTATGGATAAGTGTATTTTGACTCCCTCCCCAGAAGAATGGCATAGCGCAAAGAGCGTTTGGTGGACAAGAAAAATTATCCTGTTGCCAAATCCCTTCAGTCATATAAAGATTTTCACTACTCATGAATATTTCACTATTACTTCCAGCAATAACTTGAGTCGTTACGTCTTGTTCAGGATCTTCTAAATTAACAATAGATATTATATTATACCCAGGGTTAAAGCCTGAATTTTTTATCGTTTCTGCATCAGGAAAACTATACGATATAGAGCTACAGTCAGCTATATTTCCAGCTGAAACTTTATAGGGCAAGTCCTTATTTTGTATAGAAAGGTTTTGCTGGTCCTTGTTGTCTGTTCTTGATATATCAAGCTTCTTAGGAAGAATTGTATCTACATCAATCTCAATATCATCTACTGATGTAATATTATAATATGGGTAATTAAAATAATTTCTTGAAAGTACATAAACGTGATCTCCAATTCTTCGAGACTTATTATAATCTCCATCACTACTATAGAGCTTAATAAGTTCTGGTTTTTCTATATTTTTTGTATCAAATACTATAGTGTAAGTTTTAGAGTTTCTATTTATATAATAGCCTCTCTTAGAATAATCAGTTTGTGAATATGAACTTGCTATAATTGCCAGTCTTCCATCTGTTACATAGAGTTGAACATTATAAAATGTTTTTGGCATATTAATTTTCTTCACTACTGATAAATCTTCTCCGTTAAAGAACCCTGCCTTTGAAGTTCTTACTATATATACAGCTTGCTCTGTCTGATTATAGTAATAATGATATTTTCCATCTGTTTTAATAATATCTGACTCATCTACTCACGCAACTTGAGTATTTGTAGCAGAAAAATCATCTCCTCCTCATCCTACTCCATCAGCGACTGCTGATTTAGCTGTCACAGAACTTGATTCAGAATCTTGCACTGCCATTTCCATAATTTCAGGACCAAAACCTCCTCGATAAGAAAATCCATTTTTATAATTATTTTCCCAATAAGATTTTATATACTCCTCCATTACATCTTCAAAAGCACTACAACTATCAAAGCTCTTCATCTTGAAGTCAACTTCTAACTCCTTTGTTTCTTCTTTTTCTAATTCATCAATAATAGAGTCATCGTCTATAGTCGCTGCAGATACTGAGTTTCAAATAAGACATAGACACATACATATCCAAAATACATATTTCATAATTACCATCTTTAATAAATAAATATATATCACTCCCTTGCGCTTCTCCTCCTTAAAAGTAAGAAGGAGAAAATACCAAGGAGCATATAGTCGGCTTTAACTGAGAAAAGAAATCTCTCATCTCAATAACTATAACGATAGAAAAAAATATAAGTGACAAAAAAGTCACTCATATTTTATCAAAATCTGAAGTATTTACGAGTTTTTGACTATTGACCACTTTCTTCCTTAGGTTCTTCTAAGAAAATATCAACCTTAAGATCAGTATCAATAGGAATATCCTGTAGAACACATTCGTAAATATCTCCTTTTTCACATACTGTTCCACTAGGCAGAGTACATGTATTTAGCTCTAAGTCTATCTCTCATCCATATTCTCAGCATATTTCAAAAAAAGATATTTCAGATTCTTGTTGCTCACTATCATTTGTCTCAATGAAAAACATACTCGAACTAGATGCAGGGAGAATATCTTCTGAAAATTCAGAAATAGATTCTTGAGGAAATGTTTGAACTTCCTGATCTCATAAAGATCCAGGAATAATGGTGTCTTCTAAAGACTCAAGAATAGTTTCTGAAGTGCCTGGAACCGTCTGTGGAAGTTCTTGTTTTTTCTGTGGTGCAATAAATTGGGCCTTACTATCTAAGTATGGAACTTCCTCTATATCATCAGGAACTTCTGATATTCCTTCTATTTGTTCGATAGATCGTACTTCTACATTATCATCTTCATACACATCTGGAGTGGTAAAGTCTTCACTTACTCTACTATCTTGAAGAACTTTCTCTTGCAATAATACTGCTTGAGGAGTTTCTCTGATATTATACACAGTTGTAAGAGCTCATACTATAAAAATAAAACTTCCAAATACTCAAATTATCTGAAAAATAGAAAAACGAGACGGGACTTCATCTGCTTGAGATATAAAATATGACTCTTGCAAACGTCATTTCAGAATATTCTTAAACTCTTTCTTAGGATATGCGAGTTTATGAGTAGATTTAATCGTTTTTGCAATCTTTAGTGCTTCTTTTGTATCTATTTTTTCACCAAAAGCATCCTTGATTTCGGAAGTGTAGTCCTGATTTGGCATGTTTACAATATAAGAAGTAATAATATGAGGGCTCACAGGTTTGCTTGCAATTTTTTCATAGTTCGAGAAAATATTTGTTTACAATTATCTTGTTTCTCTCAACATATACGAGAAATTTCTTTGTACCCTAGATCATCCCATATCCTGAGAGTTACTATTTCTCGCTCAAGTGGTTTAAGTGTATCAAGATATTTTACAACTTCTTTAAGTTTATCTTTTGCATCAATCTCCGCAGCGAAGTCACTACTAATTCAAACCTGTGAAATATTTTCACTATCAACAAGTTCTTTCTTCGTTCTATAATAATCTATAACCGTATTATTCGCGATACAATATATCCAAGATTTAAAATTCGCATTTTCCTTTTCTCCAAAAAATTCAAGAGATTTCAATGCCTTCATCCAAACCTGGCTCGTGATATCTTCTGCTACTTGTTTATCACTTGTTTTTCTATATACAAAAGCAAAAATATTATCAATATAGCTGTCATACAAATATCCAAACGCTTCAAAATCACCGTTCTGAAATCTGGAGATGTATTTTCTATCTTGCATCTACTACAACGAAAAGGTATATAAAAAGTGACAATATAGAACTATAATAACAAAATCCTTGAAAAAAACTATGTATTTTATTATTCTATTGTTTGACAAAAAGTAATCATATTTCTTATATTAAGCCTTTTTCATTCAAGAAAGCATCAATCCGAACATCTCGTCAGAAAAAGTCTCGGAAAAGCTCTGAAGCTTTTTTAGTGGTTCCGGCTGAGAGTATATCCCTGAGAAACTTCTCAGATACCTCTGGAGAAAATATGTCTCAGGAGTCTTTAAAAGCTTTCCAAACCTCTTTTTCTATAATTTCTGCCCACATATAGCTATAATACCCAGCTGCATATCAGCCGTCGAATATGTGTGTAAAAGTAGTGTGTGGTGAATATACATCTCCCCTGGAAAGAGAAGAATTTATGTCATAATTCTTGATAACAAAATTATCAAGTGCTTCCTCACTACTAGGAATACCCTGACTATGCAAACCCATATCCATCATTGCGTAAGTATTTTGAGCGAGAATAAATTCTCCTGTTCCAAAATTATCAAGAAGTTCGAGTTTCTCTAGCATCTCCTCTGGTACTGATTCACCTGTATCTACGTGTTTTGCAAACAGACTCATCCCCTGACGATCACGACACCAGTTCTCTAAAAGCTGGCTTGGAAGTTCTACAAAGTCCCATTCCACATGAAATCCAGATAACTCAGAATGTGTACTACAAGAAAGCATTTCGTGAGTGGCATGACCAAACTCATGGAACATCGTCTCCACATCTGAGAGAGTCAGAAGCGTCTTTCCATCTGCTGCTTTCTGAAAATTACAAACATTTACAATAATTTTTTTATTATTCTCATACTTTTCTCGCAAGATATTAGCCCAAGCTCATGGTCTTTTGAGTTCATTATAAAAATAGTCGGTAAAAAAATATGAAAGGAATTTGCCATTTTGTGATACTTCATATACGCTCACATCCTGATTATAGCTTTCTACTTCTAGTTTTTTCATTTCAATTCAATAGAGTTTATTAATAATAGTAAACATCCCCGTCAAAACTGACTCAAATTCAAAGTATTTTTTCAGCTGTTTATCATCTAGCGAATATTTTTCTTCTTTGAGTTTCCTCGCGTAATATCCTGTATCCCAGAGTTTCAGATCATCAAGCTTGAAATACTCTCTGATTTCATCAAGCTCTTGTTTAGATTTTGGTTTTGCCTTTTCTGATAACTGAGCAAATAAATTTATAATTTGCTCTGGAGATTCAGCCATTTTAAATTTAAGAGAGAGCCCAGCGTAATTATCAAATCCAAGTAATTTTGCTTTCTTATCTCGAGCTGTAAGAATCTTGAGAATCAGAGCTTTATTGTTATGTTTCCCACTTGTAGCAAAGGTATTTCTACTATCATAAAAATCCTTTCGTACATTCTGATCACTGCAGTACTTCATGATAGACATATATGATCACTGTGACGCATCAAAAAGATATCCCTCTTTCTTCTTTTCTTTCGCTCGATGTACAGCAGCATCTATATCATCATTTGGCATTTCTGAAAGAATATTCTTGTCAGTAATAATATACTCAAACTCTTTTTTACTATCTAAGACATTATTTGAGAATTTCTGAGAAAGTTCTGAAAGTTCTTTATTTATTTTTTTCAGTTCTTCTTGATCGTCCTGCGGAAGAGATATTCATCGCACATCAAATGATTCTATAGATTTCGAGATAATTCTTGCTTGCTGCTGATCTAAATTATTGTTTTCAAGACAAATTTTCAGCATATCATAGTATCTTTTAGAGTATGATACTTCATTCCCAAAATCTACATACTTTGGCTCAAAATCTTCTATTATTTTTCGGATAATATCATCATTGTGTACTCACTGATAGTGCTCTAAAAGACCAAAGAAATAATCAAGCTTGGAGAAATCCTCAAAAATTTCAAAAGAAATATCCTCATCCTTTATTTTTAATTTATTTTCAAAATCTGCTTTTTCTTCCTCTAGAAGTTCCTCTAATATCTTTGGAGCCTGCGCTAAAACTTCTGGAGAATAAAGAAATTTCAGATCTGGAAAATCTGTATTACTCAGAGCTTTTTGTACTTTTTGATTTACAGCGTTCATTGATTTTTTATAGCTAAAAATTATACTAAATACTAGTGTAGGAAAATATTTTATTTTACAAAGCATTTTTCCCTATGGTATATCAACTCAAAACAAAGCTCAACGATGCAGATGTGAGAGAGTTTTTAAACTCAATAGAAGAGCAGCAAAAGAAAGAAGATAGTTTTAAGCTTCTTGATATATTTACTCGTATAACTTGAGAGCCAGCTAAAATGTGGTGAAGCTCTATTATCTGATTTGGGAGCTACCACTATGTATACGCATCAGGACAAGAGTGAGACTGGATGCGAACAGGATTTTCTCCGCGTAAAGGTGCTCTAAGCGTCTATATAATGCCTGGATATAATTTTGATGAAATGCAGGATCTTATGGATACACTCTGAAAATATAAAGCCTGAAGATCATGTCTTAACATCAAAAAACTTTCAGACATAGATCTGGAAGTTTTAGAGAAAATAATCAGTACAGGACTGGAGGCTATGAAGGAGAAGTATCCTGAATAGTAACATATAAATATGTATTGACTTTATTATTAATTTATATATAAGTATATATAAATAATATTTATATATTTAAATATATGTGAAAAGAATTTAGGTGTCCTTTCGAAAAGCTATGAGAAGAAAAAGGAACAAATATTCATTTATCTTTAGATGAGAATAGTAATAATGAAATAGAGTGAGCCATCAAAAAATTTGTTGAAAATAAAAAAGATGATATGTCCTCTCTTATTATCAAACTACCTCAAGATATTATCAAAAATTGTTCTTCAAATGAAGATTTAATTGAGCCATTATTTGAGCATCAGGTCTATATCATGTCAAAAATTTTAGAAAGAGCACTTTATCCCTTTCTCCAATACCAAAAAATATGATACAAAAGGATATGATGAAATCTAAAAATTCAAATAAAAAAACGTCCTGAGCTTGCAAGAGTTGCAAATGAATTAACGAAAAAAATTGGAAAAGTATCATGTTTTGATGATTTATACACTTTTTTAAATCAAGATATGAGTAGTGGAGATTACTCTAAAAATGTTTTAAATTCCCCTGTATATACACTAAAAAACTTACTATGAGATGTAATTATCGAATTGTGACTATGAAGCTTAAGATTTAATGAACTTCCTCTCGATACTTCTATTGATTTTTTTTGAATAATACGCACTCCCTTTTATGACAAAAGAATTTGAAGATATAGTGAAAATTTAGAAATGGTTATAACAAGAAGTAAGGATTTCTTTGACCTTCCTGAACATGTAAGACAAAAAATACGAACAGACTCAAATACTATTATAAACAAATGTGGAATTAATGTTGAAGATATTACAGATGGAATGCAACCAGCAGGTTTATGGTTAGAAAATAGGGATACTCAGACAATAAAATTAATGTCATGAGAGGTACTTACTGTAAAAACTCAAACAACAGCAGATTTTTTAAGAGAGCTTATGGATTGACAATGACTTAAACAAATATAATTATTTATGATACCCACTTCATCTCTCTATTTCACTACATCTATACACCTGTTCTAAAAGGACAGTAAATGCGAGGCTATGTGGGAGTACCATTCTCCCAAGTGAGAGTTCAAGATTAATAAAATGTTTCAAAAGAGAATAATCAAGTCCATTTGCTCAGCCGATAGCAAGAATAATCTTCTTCCCTTCATTTTTTTGTGTTTCTATAGTGTTTCTAAATTCCTCTGTTGAAAGATTTTTCCCATGAGGTGACAATACGATTTTATATCCATGTTCTTTTTGGAGTCTCTCGTCTAGGATTTTAGATTCAGCAAGTATGATTTGCTTAGGAGTTCCTTTTTTAACTGGTTTCAGTTCAATTATCTCTACTTGTTTTCCCAAACGCTTTTTATATTCACAGACAGCCTCTGAGAAATGTTTATGAGAATCAGCGAAAATATATATTTTAATCATGTCAGTATATGAAATATTGATATTACTCTAAAAATAACTAGAATACTCTCGTTTACAATTTAATTTTTATTCCCATGGGAAAATTTGAAATATACTGCGATAAAGCAGGAGAACATAGATTTAGACTCAAAGCTGGTAATGGACAAATCATTCTTGCTTCTGAAGGATATTCTTCAAAAGATGGATGTGAAAATGGTATTGAATCTGTAAGAAAAAACTCTCAGGATATGGCTATGTTCGAAAAAACAGAAACTTCGAGCTGAAAACCAAGGTTTAATCTCAAAGCTGGTAATGGTCAAATAATTGGAGTAAGTGAAGTATATGAATCAGAAAGTGCATGTGATAACGGTATTGAATCTGTTATGAAAAATGCTCCCGATGCTGAGGTCGTAGAGTGTGATTAATCACATAAAAAAAGAATTAAAAAACTCTGGGAATCCCCAGAGTTTTTTAGTATTCTCAAATAATTCTCATATTAGCTGTATGATTTTCTAAATCTTTTAGAGACTGAGAAACAGGAATATCTGACAGTACCCCATCGAGGTCAAGCCAGAAAGTAAAAGTAGATTTATCTCTATAGTTAGGAAGACTTTCAAGTTTTGTGAGATTTACATTATTTTGAGAAAAAGCCCCAAGACACTCATGAAGACTTGATGGCATATGATGAATATCAAATAATATACTTGTTTTGTTTTTTGTCTGAGAATACTCTAATTCTAAGTCTTTATGACAAATTACAGCAAATCGTGTCGTATTTTCTTGTTGATCTTGTATATTTTTATCTAGAATATTAAGTCCATGAATCTCAGCTGCAAGCTGAGAACATACTGCTGCTTTTCCAGAATCCTGAGTCTCACTCACATGTTTTGCAGCAAGAGCTGTATCACTATATACCATAGGATCAATACCCTTTTCCTTGAGATATTTATGACATTGCTCAAGAGCTGGCATCTGCGAATATGCTTTTGTAATATTATCTATACTCGCCTCTTTTGAGCAAAGACAATGATTTATTGGCATATTATACTCTCAGATAATTTTACAATCATGTTTCAAAAAACCATGAAGATTTGGATGAATACTTCACATATATGAGTTTTCTATTGCGAGTACTGCTATATCATTTTTTCAAATAGCATCCCAAACATCTTTAAAATCCTGTTTTCATTCTATAGAATCGATTTCTCAATTTAAATCTTTTTCTATTGCAAGTGAAGCACTATGCATATAACTCCCTGGATTTCCCTGATAATAAATATTCATGTAGTTTTATAAAAAATTGATTGTATGAAGATATGTATTTCTAGAGAGAATCAAAATTATTTTTTGAGTTTTATAACTATATATGGAAACACAATAACAGCATTGTACACTCTTTTCAAACGCTGCATCTTTCATGGTGAAGTAAATATTCGATATAACCACTCAAATCCTGCTGATCTCCAAAGCTGTGGAGCTCTTTTTTGATATCAAATGAAATAATCAAAACTCGAGCCTATTCATAAACCAATTCGCAAATTATTACACGAGTTTAAAGCTTCTAGAATAGACAATTCTTGCTTCTTCATTCAAAGAGTTGAAAATACTATTTTAGCTCATGAATGATCTATACTCTGAAATATTTTTTCTTTTTCTTTAGATCTGTATATATAGAAATCAAATAAAAGCTCAGGGAATACTCTCTGTAGTTTTTCTTGAAATACTTTCTGACTTGCTACTTTTCCTACGTCTCAAGGGTTGTATAAATCAAGTATTGCTACCCTGATTCCATGTTTAGAAGCATACTTTACAAGATCTTTGCTAAGATCACTCCCACATATCCTCTCTCAGTACTTTTTGTAGAGATATTTTTTCCTCAATATAATATTTAATATATATACTGGTAATAAGGAAATCTTTAAAAACTTTGGAAGTTTTGAATCATTTATTTGATACGCAAGATACAAACCTATCCCATCACTCGTGAGATAATCTGCCTGCATGAGAAGTCATAAAAACTCCTCATCTTCAAGCGTTTTGAGGCAAATCTCTGGATTTGGAGTAAAAATTGATCTTCCTTTTCATTCAGATGAATTTATATACTGAGTAATTTTACTAAAGAAATCTCAGTAGTTATATTTTCAAATTTCAAGCCTAAATATTTTCATGAATTGTCTAGTAGTTATTTTTGACCCCTATTTTGGAGTATGATACAATTATTATAGAAATTAATTATTAAAAACAAAACTATGAGTTCTTTCTTTAGTAAAATAATGCCAGGACAAGCAGAAGTAACAAGAGAAGCTCCTGAAGCAATGGGTGCAGGATTCGAATCTCACATCGCAAATTCAGCAGCTACAGCAGTACTAGAATGAGAAGCAAGAGAGCCTATCTTTGCTCTCCCAGAGGGACATCTAGCAGAAAAAATCGGATGATTTGGCAATGCAGAAGTGTTTTGGTTAGGGACAGATTCTATAGGAGAAGACGGTCAAAATACTATGTATATGGGATAATAATATCGGTTAAAACCTTAACTCAGAGAATGCGCATCTCGCGAGTTTCATAAAAAATCTTCCTTCGTATTGGAAGATTTTTTTATTTGTATATAATTCCCTGTATATGAATAACTCTATAAAAAATAAACGTGTTGCTATAGTCTGTGACTGGATAAAAGACTGGTGAGGAGCCGAACTGGTACTCCAGGAGCTTATGAGGATCTTTCCTGACGCTGATATTTTCACCAGCGTCTTTTGGCAACAAGGTAATCCTCTCTTTGAATCACGGAAAGTAACTACAAGCTTTATTCAAAAATTTCCCATAATAGGAAAGTCTCACAAACTCGCACTGACTCTCAGACCACAAGCATTTGAATGATTTGATGTAAGCAAGTATGACATAGTAATTTCTAGTAGTAGTGCTGAGTCTAAATGAGTGATTACTAAACCTAACTGCATCCAAATATGTTATTGCCATACTCCAACGCGATATTTTTGGAGTCACTATGAAGAATATCTTTCTATGATGGAATTTGGGATACTTAATCCTCTCGGAAAATGGCTCATGCCAAAACTCATAAAAAATCTACGAAGATGGGATTTTTGTGCAGCACAGCGTCCTGACTATTTCATCGCAAATAGCAAAAATACTCAAAAGAGAATCAAAAAATATTACAAAAGAGAAAGCATTGTGATTTACCCAAGTATAGATATTTCTGAGTTCCCTCTCACAGCAGAAAAACAAGATTATTATCTCGCTGTGGGACGATGTATCCCCTACAAAAAATTTGATCTATTAGTAGAAACATTTAATGCAAACGGAAAAGCGCTTATAATTGCAACAAATACAGATAATAAACTCTATAGAAAGCTAAGAAAAAAATCAAAAACAAACATTATCTGGAAAATGAATCTCCCAAGAAATGAAATTATAAGTCTCTACGCATCAGCAAAATGTTTCGTATTTCCCCCAGAAGAAGACTTCTGACTGGTTCCTATCGAAGCCCAAGCTACTGGTACTCCAGTAATAGCCTACTGAGTATGATGAGCTCTCGAAACAGTAATAGAGTGAAAAACAGGTGTATTTTTTAAAGAGCAAACTCCCAAAAGTCTACAAAAAGCTCTAGATAAATTTGAAACTATGAGTTTTGATCCAAGTACTATCAGAAAGCATGCAGAACAATTTGATAATAAAATTTTTGAAAACGAATTAGTAAGTTTTATTCAAAATAAAATTAATTCGTAAGAAGCAATATATACTTATCTACAATATACTTTCCTTGTAGATTGTTCTTAAGAATCCCATTTATATCATCATGGAGTTCATCAAGTAAATGAATATGAGTTTTATACTCGTATATATATCATATAAGGGCTTTGAGAAAATCTATATACTCAGACTTTTCAAATTTTCATGAAAAAAAATATCGTATGAGCTCATCTGAACTTCCCTCTATATGTGATCATATCATAGAATAATAGAATCCTCATTCTCATCCCGTAAGAGGTTTGGAAATTCAGCTTTGTAGAATCTGTACTCTTGAGAGTATGGTTTCAAGAATACCTGATTCTGAGTTATTTGTGAGTAATATAATATTTCCTTCTCCGGGTTCTTCAAAAAACTTCAGACAAGCATTTTGCGATTGAGGACTCATGCGAGAAATATTTTCTATTAAAAATATTTGAAATGCAAAACGAGGACGTACATCTCAGAAAGATATAAACTTTTTGAGTTCATCTATCTTAAGAGTTTCTCAATTGTCACTAAGATGAAAAAGACTTTGTACGTCTATGTTATTTTTCACGAGCATTTCTCTCGCAAATGACTCTACTTCATTATTAAGTATTTCTAAGTTTTGAGATATAAATAAAAAAGGAGATATTTCTCCCTTTTTTATTATAGCTTTCTCTACATGTTCAAAAATTTTACTCTCCATATTTTATGAACCAAGTATATCATTAAATAACTCTTCGAGGTCTTCTTCATATTCTTCGATAATCTCTTGTTCGCTTTGCGATCATGACGCTGTTATTACAACTTCAGATTCTTCTGTTGTCCCTTCTGGATTGATTGTTTCAGGATCATTTACATTTTCATTCACACTACCTGAAGCTGCTATATCCTCAGAATCTGTAGGAAGTGAATCATCCTCTTGTACTGGCTCTGGAGCAACTACTATAGATCATGATGCTACAGTTTCATTTATTTCTGGTTGATCTGTTTCTACTGGTTTTTCAAAACACCCAGTAAATACAAGACTCATAATGAGTAGAGTAGTAATGTATATATATTTCATATGTATATTTTTATGTGTGTAAACTTCTCTTAAATACTAGCAAAAAAGCTTTCTTTTGCAAATTTTTTCATATAATATGTGAGCTAAAAACGTATACATATAATCCTAAAAAAGAAGTGATAGATTCAATAATAAAATTACTCGTTTGAGATCCAGATAACAAAAAGATTAAGAAATACTCAAAAGACGTAACAATAATAAGAACCCTACAAGAGAAATTCTCTGATATGACTCTTGCTGAAATTCAGAAAAGAACTCAAGAAATTCAAGAAAGTTTTTCTGGATTAGATTTTGATACTCCAAATGGTACAAAAGCTATTCAAGAATGACTTGAAAGTGTAAAACATGAAGCTTGAGCTCTCTGGCTTAGGGCTTGTGATCTCATATCATGAAAAGAACATACACTAGAAAATGGGAAAACTCTCTACTGGAATATGTTGCCTTATGATGTACAAATTATAGGGTGACTTGCACTGCATGATGGAAATATAGCTGAAATGAAAACCTGAGAATGAAAAACTCTTGTTGCTACATTTGCAGCATACCTCTGAGCACTCTCTGGAAATCCAGTACATATTGTAACAGTAAATGATTATCTTGCAGAACGTGATTCAATGGAAATGTCTCTCTTATATAATGCTCTGTGAGTATCAGTATGAGTAGTATCACATAATCAGAGTAAAGAAGATAAAAAAGAAAACTATCAAAGAGATATTATCTATGCTACAAATAATGAACTTGGTTTTGATTACCTGCGAGACAATATGGCCGTTGAGTCAAAAAATATTGCAATGAGTCGAAGATTTTTTGCGATTATAGATGAAGTTGATTCGATTCTGATAGATGAAGCACGTACTCCTCTGATTATCTCAATGCCAGATAATGAACCTACTCAAAAATACATGACTTTTGCTACTATGGCAAAAAAACTTATCTCAGGAGAAGACTATAAAATAGATGAAAAAGCAAAAACTTCTACTCTTACAGATCTAGGAATAAAAAAGATAGAGAAAATGCTCTGAGTAGAAAATATATATGTATCGGATAGATACAATGATCTTCATCATATAGAAAATGCTTTGCGGGCTGTAAGTGTTTATATACGTGATAAAGACTATATCATAAATGGTGAAAATATCATGATTGTTGATGAGCATACTGGTCGTGCTCTCGCTGGACGAAGATATTCAGATGGTTTACATCAAGCTCTTGAAGCAAAAGAATGAGTAAAAATACAGCAGGAGTCAAAGACTCTTGCAAGTATCACCTTTCAAAATTATTTCAGAATGTATTGGAAGCTTTCAGGAATGACTGGAACAGCCAAGACTGAAGAAGAAGAGTTTTACAAAGTATATGGACTCGAAACTCTCGTAGTTCCTACAAATAAACCAATAGCAAGAGTAGACAAAGCAGACCTGCTCTTTAAAAACGAAAAAGGAAAATTTGAGTATGTAGTGGAATATATTAAACAGCTTCATGAGACAGGACAACCAATCCTCGTAGGAACAGTAAGCGTAGATAAATCTGAATATCTCTCGGCACATCTAAAAAAAGCTTGAGTCCCTCATAATGTTCTCAATGCAAAACAGCATGAAAGTGAGGCTGAGATTGTAGCTGGAGCTGGTCAAAAATGAGCTGTGACTATAGCTACAAATATGGCAGGTCGAGGAACAGATATCAAACTCTGAAAATGAGTTGTAGAGCTTGGAGGTCTTATTATTCTTGGAACAGAGAAACATGAAACTCGCAGAATAGATAACCAACTAAGAGGTCGAGCTGGTCGTCAATGAGATCCATGAATGACACAATTTCTCATCTCTCCAAATGATGATATCATGCGTATATTCGGTGGTGATAAACTCTTTGGAGTCTTTAACTCTCCTATGTTTGCTTCTCTCCCTGACAATGAACCTCTCACTCAGAGTAAAATGCTCACAAGAAAAGTAACAGGAGTTCAAAAACAAGTAGAATGACATCACTTTGATGCACGAAAACATGTACTTGAGTATGACGATGTTATCAATAAACATAGAGAAATTATTTACTGACGGAGAAATACACTTCTCCAGAATAGTGAAGATAAAGAATCCCTCGAATCATCTGCTCGAGAAATCATATATAATAAAGTAAAAAATATAGTAGTGGCAGAGCAGGTAAAATGAGGTAAAATGGCTTTAAATGAAAGTATTACAAAAAAAGTACACGAATTCCTATGACGAAATATTATCGATGATCTCCTAGAGAAACAGGATGTATCTAGTATTACAGGAGAAGCTCCTCTTGCTGATTATATCGCGGATAGAGCTGTTGCAGAACTTGAAGTTATTGCATCAGAGGCTCCAAACCCGCAGGCATTTCATGAACTTCTCAAACGAATCATGTTACAATCTATAGATAGACTTTGGATGAACCATATAGATGGTATGAGTAAGCTCAGAGAACAGGTAGCTTTTGTATGATATGCGCAAAAACAACCTCTCATGGTTTATAAGGAAAAAGCTTTTGATAAATTCAAAGACCTTCTTAGTGAAATAGAACTCACTATCGTAAAATCTATTTTCTCAATCAATGCTAATACGCAAGTAAAAGTAGTTCGCATCGATGACTCAAAACTTCAGGTACAATCTACCGATATAGAAAACATGAAGATCTGAGATAGTGTAGTAAAATCAACACAAGATACACCTCAGCAAAAAGCTCCTAACTGAGGAAATCCTCTCTTTGCCAGGCCTCAAAAAGGTTTCAGGCAAGTATCACAAAAAAAGAAAAAAATCAGAGTATAAACTCTGGTTTTTTTCTTTTTTAGATTAAAAATATAATTTTTAGGTATTTCTAGACACTTCGTCAAGGTATTTTATGGGATTTTTATGAAAAATATGCTAGTATAATAAAGATTATTACTCAAAACAAAAACACATGTCAGCACCTTTTGATCCATCAAAGCTTAACCTAGATATCAACTCACAAGATACTCCAGATGCAATAACTCCTGAAGAAGTAAGTCCGAAGACTACTCCTGAAATAGATATCTTAGGGGATATTGATGAAAAAACTACAAAAGTAATAGATAATACCACTACTCCGGAAATAGATCCACTCTCACAAGTAACTCAGCCAAAAGTAGAAAATACTATTATTAGTGATGAAGAAAAGCAAATAGACACTCCCGAAGTACAAGACAAATGAGCATCACAACGAAGCAATGGCTGAGAAGCAGAAGTAAAACAAGAGACTATCTCAGAAATCGAAATTCAAAATACTCATGAAGCTTGAGTGAGTGAAGAAAAGAAACTCATAGATATAAATCTCTCTTCCGTAAATGATATCATTACTCTCATAGACGAGAAAAAGTATGACTATGTACTTATTGAACCAGAGGATTCTGAGGTAAAAATAACTTTCAAACAAGATAACATTGATAAGGATATTAAATATATAAAATTTCCTGTTTATACAAATATCCTCTTTAAAATAAAACAAACCGCAGGCCTAGTAATGGAAGACACCAGTAGTGAACAAGAATGAAAATGATCTATAAAAATAGCCAGCAAAATATTTAAAATAGCTGCAAAGACTGTAAGTGGTCAAAATGGGGAAAAGGTATGGATCAAAGCTATAGAAGATACGAGTAACAAATGAAAGAAGGTAGTAAAAAAGACTTCTCTTTCTATGGTATTTGGGTTTTTAGGAGCTATACTCTTTGTTTCCCTAGTACTATGAGGAGCATTTATCGCTTTCATCGTACTCAACGCAAAAACAGTGGAAGATGTGAAATTTTTTGCAAGTCTGGGAATTAATCTCAATGATATTAATACATTTATATCGCAGATAGTAACTCTTATATTCTCGATACTTTTATTTATATCGAGTAGTGCTCTTGCTTTTGGTTTATTCAAATTCTTTCTCACAAAAAAAGTATACAAAAGAAAAAAGATTACCTATGGTCTCCTCTCAGGGGTACTACTACTGATAACATTTATGGTAGGAGTATCATGGATGACAATTGATAGAAAAATAAAATCTCTCCCAAATTGGCAAGAACAGGCATATGGAGACCTTAAGATATTTGATAATGACCTCCTGATATCTCAAGATTTTGATACAAATCAGGCTCTTCTGACTGAAACTGAAAACCTTATAGGTCCTATCTCTCTCCAATTTGATTTAGAAAATTTCCAAAAAAATCAAGCAAACAAAGGACTCAATGTGAAAAAATATATTTGGAATTTTTGAAATGAAACCGTAGAAACATTTACTCCTACAATCACCAGAGAGTTTACAGATGTATGAAACTATGAAATATCTGTCATCTCAGTAGGAACAGACGTAGATGGAGAAGAAGTAGAGCAAGAGATTTCAAATATACCTGCTGTAAGTATTTCCCATACTATAGAAGTAGAAGAAACTCTCACAAATAACTGATGAAAAAAACTCTCTTTTAATGCAAGTAATCTCAAAGATCTTTGAAAAGTAGAGTGGTACTTCTTAGAACCAATAAGTGAATCGAATCCTAATCCAAGCTATAGTGAATGGACAAGAATAGATGAATGATATGAATTCATTCCTGGAAAAATATTCTTTGATGAAATATTTGTTGGTATAGCTATTATTAATGGAAATACTATTGATCCTACTATTGATAAAGTAATAGTCATAGCTCCTGATGGAGCTTCAGATATTTCATGAGAAATTGTAGATACTCAAAGTATTGAAGAAGAATTAGAATTTACATTCTTTGTCGATAAACCAAGTACAGGATTTTCCAACTGATTTATAGAAAACTATAACTGGAGAATAGAGGATAAAACATACTCTACAAATGCGCAGTTATGAAATACGGAGAGTTCACCAGAAATACAGCATACATTTAAAAACTATGGAGAACACCTCGTAGAGGTGATTCTGACAGATTCTACTGGAAAGACTCAAACTCTCAGTAAAACTATTACTATTGGGAAACAGGTAGAACTTACAAGTGCTCTCGTAATTATGGATGCAGATGAACAAGAGATAGAATCAGTAAGATATGATAAAAAAACTCATGAATACTTTATAGATGCTCTTGGAATACCAACCACTCTTAAAATGGATGCTCGCTATGTACGTCCTGCAAGTATCAGTTATACTTTAAAAGATGTATCATGGGATATAAAAAATGATGGAAATATAGATGGAACATGAAAATCATTTAATTTTGAAGTTCCAACAGAAGGAAACCACATTCTCGCTGCAAACTATATTTTCGAACGCAGAAAAGATCCTGAAGACACAATTACTCTTAAAGAATTTATATTTGTAGAAGGTATTAAAAAAGAAGCTATTCTCAGCCTTGATATTGAATATGATTCAAACTACGCACCAGTTACAGTACGTTTTGACGCATCTAAATCATTTATAAAAAATGATGATATCGTAAAGTTTATATATGACTATGGTGATTGAGTCAAAGAAGAGAGAGATTCCATAAATCCAGGACATAAATATACAAAAGCTGGTGACTATACAGTTACTCTCACAGTAATAGGAAAAACTGGGAAAACCTATTCTCTCGAGAAAAAACTTATTCTCCTCCCTGCTGCGCAGGAGGTAGAAATATCTAGTAGTCTCAAAAAAGCACCAATAGGACAAGGAATAGACTTCTCCTCTGCTGAAAGTGCTGGTCAAATAGTAGAGTTCTTCTGGGACTTTGGAGATGGGAATATCTCAACTCAAGCAAACCCAACTCATACATTCTCGAAAGCTTGAATATATACCGTGAAACTCCGAGCAGATTTTGCAAATAAAAACTCTATATCAGACGAAGTAGAAATAGAAATATTTGAAGAAAAATAAATAAAAGCTCCCAAATTCGGGAGCTTTTATTTATTTTGTAATAATTCGATAACTCTTTTTTCCTTTTCTCAAAAGCATGAAGTTATTATTTATAAAGTCTCATGAAAAATCATAGTGTCAGTCTTCTATTTTTTTCTCATTTATGTAGAGTCATCATCCTGCAAGTGTCTGACGAGCTGTGGTCCCTGACTGTTCAAGTCCTGATCCAATAAATATTCCAAATAGATTTTGGTCAGTAAACTGCATAGTCCCTATTTCTCTGGCAAAGAGAGTAAATTCTGTTTTACTGAGTCATGTAAGCAGTTCCATCTTATCTCCTTTTCAAAAAAGAAACTCCGTAATCCTCTCACAATTCTGGGCATCAGCCATTCCATGAATAATTTTTACTACTTCATAGGCTAATCTTTTTTGTCCTATCCTCTTTTCTGGAGTTTCCTTATGTTGAGAAACAATCTCTGCTATCTCAGCAAGTTCTAAAAGAGTAAGCAACTTAAGATATCTTTCTATATCTGCATCATGTGCATTCATAAAATACTGATACAGTTCATAAGGAGAGGTTTTATTTCTATCTAAAAATAAAGCATTTCATTCTGATTTTCCAAACTTACGACCAGTCGCATCTGTTATAAGAGGCCAAGTAAAAGTATAGGTCTCATTTTCTGTCTTTTTACGAATAAGTTCTATTCCTGTTACCAGATTTCCCCATTGATCTTGCCCTCATACTTGAAGCTCTACTCCATGATCACGATTTAAACAATAATAATCAAATCATTGTAATAACATATACGAAAATTCTGTATACGAAATAGACTTTGTTGGGTCTTCTATACGTTTTTTGACTGTATCTTTTGCTATCATTTGATTTACTGTATGGTATTTTCATACTTCTCTGAGAAAGTCTAAATATCATACCCCTTGATAGAAATCAAGATTATTTACTATCTGAAAGTCTAATTTTTTCCCTGTTGTTTCTCACAGTCTTTTCAGAATAGTTTCAAATTGTCATTTAATTGCAAGAACATTATTTTCAAGAGTTTCTACATCTAAAAAATTTCTTTCTGCATCCTTTCCTCCTGGATCTCCCACCATACCTGTAGCTCCTCCAACAAGAGCATAGTACTTGTTTCATCTGAGCATAAGTTGGACTGCTGTCATGAATCATATAAAATTCCCCATATGAAGAGAGTCTGCTGTTGGATCAAATCCACAATAAAATCATACTCATCCAGTATCTAATTTTTTAAAAATTTCATCATGAGAATGTTGGTATAAATATCCTCTTTCTTGTAAATATTTTTGTAACTCCATTGCTTAATTTAATATCAGAAATAAACATATACTCAATAATAAAGCTAATGGTCATTATCGCAATATTTATTTAAAAAATGCTCTATACTTTTTTCACTTGCGAAAGTATAGAAAACTCCTATATTAAAGACGTATACATTTTTTACTCATGACGTCTCTCTATGAAGATGGATCTCTCAAAAATATTCTGATCAAAATCTAGAGCAAAGATACTCGAAAAGTTCTTCCTTGATTTTTATGCAGGAAAAAATAGAGGTTTTCATATGAGATGACTTTCTAGAGACCTAGATGAACAAATAAATTCAATAAAAAGAGAACTTGATAATCTCGAGGATCTTTGAGTACTCAAGTCAAAAACTGAACTACGAAAAAAAATATTTTTCGTAAACCCAAAGTTTTATCTCATTGAAGAATTTAAAGATATTTTTCTTAAAACATACGATCCACTCGATGCTATTAGAGCTTATTTTAAAACGCAAAATCTTTTAGAGGTAATTATAGTAAATGAAAGTATCAAAAATAAACTTATAGAGGATGGGAAAGCTATTCTTGATATATTCATGATCTGAGAAATTGATCGCGAAGACTTTGCCCTATTTCTCCAAAGTATATTTTTCGATAAAAAAATTAAATTTGCCATTATTTCAACCGAAGATTTTTTCAATCGTCTCAGCTATGGAGATAAACTCATACATAATATCCTCAGAGAAAAATGAAATATTTTCATAAAAGATGTCCTCAAAGTAAAAGAGAAACTAGATTAGTATGATTTGAATACCATCAACATCTGAAACACCTTCCTCTATACGACTGGCATAAGTTTGATGATTATGATGCTATTTGGATAAATATTCTATCAAATAGATAATTACCATTTCCCAACCTGTACTCCTCATATCTGATGTTCAAAATCATTATATTTGATTCTGTAGTATGCGAGCACTCCGATCATTGCAGCATTATCCATACAGTAGAGTTTTTTTACTGGAGCAAAAAATTTAAGTCATAGCTTTAATGCTTCCCCTGATATTCGTTTATTCAGATCATCATTAGCACTCACTCATCCCGCTAACAACACTGTTTCTACTCATTGATTTTGAGCCGCATATATGAGTTTATAGCTCAGTACTTCGTTTACAGCAGATTGAAATTCATAAGATATTTCTTTTTGATCCTCCTCTGAGAGTTCTCCTCTCTTATCTACCTCTCTTTTTACTGCACTCTTGAGTCCTGAAAAGCTAAAACCATACTCTGACTTTTCAAGAAATACTCGTGGAAACAATTTTGTAGATGCTCACGTATATTCATCAGCGAGTTTTGAGATTATTGGTCATCCTGGATATCAAAGTCACATCATCTTTGCTACTTTATCAAAAGCCTCTCCTGCAGCATCATCTTGAGTTGCTCAAAGTTTCTCTCTTTCAAACATACTTTTCATATAATATATTTCATTATGTCCTCATGATACCGTAAGACACACAAGTGGGAACGTTATTTCACTCTCGTTACGCTCAAGAAAATTTGAAAATATATGAGCCTCTATATGATCTATAGAAATAATTGGTATTTTAAGAGTCTCTGAAAGAGTAGAAGCTACGGTAATACCGGTAAGAAGTGATGGAACAAGACCAGGATGAGTCGTCACTGCAAGATAATCTATATCTTGCAAGCTTATATTTCCCTCATTTAATACTACATCTAAAACATCAAATATCACATTCGCATGTTCTCGGCTTGCAACCTCAGGTACAACTCCTCAGGTCAGATTATGTATTTTAATCTGAGATGCCGTATTCATTGAAATAAGTGTATTGTCCTCAAAGAGAGCAATACTCGTATCATCACAAGATGTTTCAAAAGCCAGGATTTTCATTGTTTATTTTACTTTAAAATAATTCTATTATAATAATATATATATTTTTAATATCTAGTAAAGAGATATGTGAGCAAGAGCAACTGCATTACAAGACATATTCGATTTCGAACCAACGAGTAATAATACAAATTCCATAAGTCATAATCAATGAGGAGATTTCACCAGTTTTCCCTTTTCTGTAGTCACGTCTACTACAAGGGATGAAACCGCAGAAATAATCATAGGACAGTCTCTTGAAGAAAATGAAGCATTGAGAATAATAGAAGAACAATTTGCTCAAGAACTCGCAGATATAGATCTCGCTATATCTACAGAATTACAAAACCCAAATAGAAGTTGGACTCCTGGTGGTCTGATATGAGAACTCTTTGCACAAGAGAAAGCTGTGAAAATAAAAATGAGATCTTTACAAGAAGCAACTCTCAATGAAATAAGATGAGACGATGATCTGAGTGATCTAGATATTAAAGGACTGATAGCAAGAGTTTCTACAGAGGTATCCAATTTCTAAGTCTCTTTCAGAATATCAAGAAACTGTTTCATATCTTTTTTTATCTGAGCTTTTACGCTCATTTTTTTCTGTTTTCCTGGATGAAAAAATTCTATTTGCAAAGCATGAAGCATATGACGAGAAATTTTAAAATATTTTGAAAAATATGAATTTAATTTTTTATTTCCATAAGTTTTATCTCATAAAATTGGGTTTCCAATTGCAGCTAAATGTACACGTATTTGGTGCATACGACCCGTTTCTATAGTCACTTCAAGCAAAGACAGTGTTTGCATATTTTCTGGAAGTTTGAGCTTATACTCTCAAATACATTTATAATGTGTAATTGCCTCAAGTCCACTATCATCTACTTGTACTTTATTCTCTGATTTAGCATTCTCAACTCGTTTCAGTTTTTTAGTAACCGTACCCTTTTTACGAGAAAGTTTTCATAAAACTATACATGTATAGGTCTTTTTTAACGCATCATGTTTCTTAAAATCACTGCCTAACTTTGTCAGAGTATTTTTTTTCTTAGCAATCATGATAATTCCTGAAGTATCTCTATCAATCCTATGAATCAAAGATGGCTTAAAGGTAAAACTATCTAAAGTACTCTTATAATAGTCATCTACCTGTTCTATGAGTGATACCTCATCTGACTTATGATCCCCTGGATGTACATTACATCCAGGATTTTTGTTTACAATGAGTAAATCGTCATCTTCATAGGCTATATCTTTTTCTGAAAGTTTTCTACTTTTTTCGACTATGTGAATTTTTTCTTTCTTCTCAGAAAGTTCGGATATTTCACTATCTGGTAAAAATACATGTACCTGCTCTCAAGAGTTTAATTTATACTCATTGTCTTGTTTTGTTTTTTTTCAGGCATGAGTAATAATCTTTATATTCCCTTTTCTGTTCAGTTTATAAATAAAACTCAAACTCGCTTTTGGAAGAAGTTTTTTGAGGAATTTATCAAGACGTTGATCAGCGTCATTATCAGTAATTGTATATTTTTTCATAACTGTACTCTCTAAGAAATAGAATTATTGTAGCACAGTAAAATCAAATGCTGAATTTGTTTGTCGTATTGGTATATCAACTTCTAAAGTCTTTGTAAAGCCATAAGATAGTCCCTGAGTCGTAACATATGCTCTTGGAAGAGGAATTGCAGTATTTGTAAGAATCTGATATTCAATATATGGTATATTTCCTAGACTATTTGAGATGAGTGGATTAATTATTGATATTTTTAAAATACATTCATTGGTGCTAGAACTGCAAGGGGATGAATTATTTCCATAGAACCACTGAAAATTATTAGTGCTATCTCCATTTTGCAATACTCAATCTGCCAGGCCAACACCACTCCATAAAGACCTATTTGTAACTCCTGAGTTAATATCTGATTCGGTCAAGAGTGATCAAGATCTACTAGACATAGAATCCGTCTCCGAGCTAAGCTGCCATAAGATAATATCATCAATGCCATCAGCAGTATTCAAAGCATCAGGAGAAGTATCTCCATCAAAATCAGGAACTCTGAGAGATAAACGAATACGATTTACTCAAGTATTAAGTCTATTTCTTCAAACTAACAAACTGATAGAATTATCCCCTGAGAGAGTATTCCAGTCCGTATCATAATCACTATTTCATTTTCATGCATCTGGTATCAATGTGCTGACAGAAGTCACGTCATATTGATAATCTTGAGGACTTGAAGCTGTTTTAGAATAATTTGTTCCTATGCTTCCAGAATAAGTTAACAACATTCATTCTTCTACTCATGAATATCCTTGATAAAATGCCTGAGAAGCATTTTCTATTCATTTTATATTCTTTGAAAATGGAATCATATATTCAATAAGATATAATCCTGTGAAACTCAAAACTAATGCCATAGCCATAGCGAGTACAATCGAAAATCATTTTTTATTTTTTTTCATAGTATTTATCTAATATCTAAATCTGATAATTGTATGGTAGTAGCTATTTCCACAAGTGGGACTCATCAAGTTATTTTTCTTTTAATTTTATAACTAGGCTGAAGTGTCATCTTGATTTGAACATATGGTGAAACTAAAATACTCGAAGTATTATCTCTCCAAGAATAATCAAGGCTCTTGTTGGGGTAAACATAAAATTGAGCATCGCTCACATGAACAGTGTTAGGAAATATTCCTTGCCAATAGTCTTGATTATTACTTCCAGCAACCACTTCTCCCAGAGTAGAAATAAAATCCTCATGTATTAGCCAAGTATCTATAATCCCATCAAATTGAGAACCATTAGCATCAATAGAAGCACTATCATGGTCATCACCATAATCTCTTCAGCTCAATTTTAAAAATTCTATATTTCAAAGACACCCTGATCCAGATATAGTTTCTGTACCACTACAAGTAGGAGTTCAAAAATAATCTGGATCAACAGCAATATTCCATCTAAACAAAGTCCTCTCATTTCATAAAGAATTCACGAGATACAGTTCTCACACTTTATTTTCAACACTTGTGCCACTAAACGCATGTGGTCATTCTCAAAGGAATAAGTCATCATCATCATTGATAATAGAACCATCACCATCTTCATCTCATCAATCTGCATCCTGGTCGCTATTTCTATCTATAAACTGTTGTCTATATTCACCATACCTCTGATGAGTATTAGAATCTAAACATCATCATGTTCACATATTAGAACCATTTGGGCTTCCACAATAATACAGAGAGTTCCCATAACTAGTAGATCATACAACTCATGTGGATCAAAAATTTCCAAATCAACTTGGATTATTAAAATGCCCAGATCAATAGTTTGTACTATAACTATATCTATTCCAATATTCTTCGTAATCTATCGTTCCTCATTTTTTTATCATTTCAAAAAACTTCTCAGTTGCGAAATAGGCTTGTTTTTCTATTTCCGTCTTTTCAATCAATTTCACTTTCGCAATTCAAATAGCTGTAACTGCGCTAAAAGCAGCAAGCATTACAATAGTTACTATCATCATTCCAATAACTATTTCTATCAAAGAAAATCCTCCTTTTTGTATCTGCATATTACTTCTTTAAAAACATATGATGAAACATATCTCCAAAATACCTCCCTACCTTATAAAAACTAGGTTTGCGAAAAAAGTTTCTAGGCCAATCAATAACAATAAAATTTACGAGAGTATATATTTTCTTATTTTTTATAGTATTTCGATTTCAAAAGTGGAGAAAAAAAACAAGAGCCCTTATAGTGCTCATAAGAGTACTCACAATTAATACAATTACTTCAAAAAAAATATTTTGTATTTTTTTATGTTCTCAGGTATTTTTCACTCGACATATTATGAGAAATATTTAGAATCATTATAGATAAAACTCACAGTGAGTAAATTAAAAAATATATACTTTTATTTTTTTAGTGCTCTGAAGGTTTTACTTTTATCTTGATGATTATACCCTACTAGTTATGAATAAAAATATATCTCGTTTTTTACAGAAAAAACTTTTAAGCATGAAGCAAATCTTTATATTTAAAACCTCTCATATATCACTATGATGAAAAATTGCTTTATTTTGAGTAAGTATCTGTTTTATATCTTTATTCTTCCCATGGGTATCATCACCTGGAATTATTATATCATCTTGAGAAACACAGATAGATTCATTTATTGGATTCTCTAAATTACTAGGGAGGGTTTGATTTTTTATATTCTTAGCTCTCATCATAGTTCTTTTTTCTATTTTTTCTATCAGACAAAAAGAAAAATTTCGTTATTTTTCTATGGTTCAAATCTCTGATCATATGTGTGTACTCATGTCATCAATATTTATATTTTTACTTTCAATTCAAAGTTTTCTGCTTATCTGATGACTTCAAATATTTGCAAGTAATATAAGTCATGGAAAATGAATTATTTTATCTATTACATGAGCTATGATAATGTTTTTTTCATCATTTATTATTCAGCAAGAATATAGAAAAAATATAAAATGAAGTTATGTAAGTGATGCCGAATCTAAGAGAATAACTCTGATAAAAGAAGAAAAGAAAAATAATATGAAACTTCCTTTTTAAAAGAGAGAAAAGTATTTTTGACTTTTAAAGAAAAAAACTTTGACTTTTATATAACAAGTATTATATTTTATTCATCAACTTAAACATAAACCAAATTATTCGATGCAAGCAACTCTTACAACAAACAATATAGAAAAGATGTTTTCTGGTGTTCTCGAGTCTCTTTCTGAAAAAGAACGAGTAGTTATTGAGAGAAGAATTGGTATTGGTGGAGAAAAAGAAACTCTTCAAAATATTGGGAATTCTTTCAAGCCATCCATCACCCGTGAAAGAGTAAGGCAAATAGAAGATGCTGGTATCAAGAAGGTAGGAAGAATCATAAAAGCTACGGAGCTTTCAGCTATACAAGATATGGCTCGAGAAATAATGTCTCATCATGGAGGTATTCTCACTCGAGAAAAGCTTGTTGGTGCCCTTATCAAAAGTATGAGTCTTTCAAAAGATATCAACGCTCACATACTTGAAGTAATAGTTCAATCTGATTTTGAAATCATTAAATCTAAACCAAGGCTTGGAACACAAACATACTTTACTCTTCCAGATATCACAAGAAAATCTATTGATGCTGTTCATAGAGATGCTCTAAAAATACTCAAAAGAAAAAAAGATGTTATGGAGAGAACTGAGCTATACACTCAGATTGCTGCAAATGTAAAAGACGAAGTATGAACATTAAACAATGTATTTATTGATAGTGTACTCGATATATTTGATGATATTGTAAAAGGAGAAGAAGTACTTATTGGTCTTACAAGATGGAAGATACTTAATCCAAAAACACTGAAAGACAAAGCAATCTATGTAATGAAAAAAGAAAAAGTGCCAATGCATTTTATAGATATTTCAAATAAGATTTCTGATTACCTAGGAGAATCAGTAAAGATCAACACAATACATAACGAGCTTATTAGAAATGAGGAATTTATCCTCATTGGTAGAGGAATTTATGCTCTCAAAGAGTGGGGTTTCAAACCAGGAACAGTTCTCGATGTGATTCTAGATATACTTGGAAAAAATGGTGGTCCAATGACGACTGAAGATATTATCAAGAAAGTACTCAAAGTACGAAATGTAAAAAAGACTACTATCTATATGAATCTTCAAAATAAAAAAGCTATTGAAAGAGTAGGTCGTAACTTCTATGCTGCTAAAGCGTAATACAAATAAATCTTAAAAAAGCTCAGTGTAAAATCTGAGCTTTTTTATTTCTTCTCTCTTGTTTTTTTATTCAATATCTCTAAACTATTAGTAATATTATTAAGAAAAGAGATACGTGAGAATACTTGTATTTGATACTGAAACTACTGGTTTCATAAATAAGAAAGATCCTAAGCTAGACGCTCAGCCATATATTATTCAATTTGCATGAATACTTGGAAAGCTTGAAGATTGAAAATATACAGAGCTGGAAAGAAAGGAAATAATTATTAAACCCCCTATCTCGATTCCCTATGGAGCATCACAGGTACATCATATCTATGATATAGATGTAAAAGACGCACCTAATATGAGTAATCAAATAGATGAGATCATGACTTTCCTTTCACAGGCTGATGTAATTATTGGTCATAATATAGAGTATGATGAGGATATGATTAAACTTGAGCTCAAAAGATTAGAGAAACTTCATCTCTATGCACCAGATCAAGTTATCTGTACTATGAAAACAACCGTAGATTTTTGTGCTCTTCAGTGAAATGGACTCAGGTTTAAATATCCAAAGCTCTGAGAACTCTATAAAAAACTCTTTGGAGAATACTTCGTCTGAGCTCATGATGCTATGGTTGATGTAGAAGCAACACTCAAATGTTTTTTAGAACTTGAAAAACAATGAGTACTTACGGTAGATAACAAAAAAAGTGAAGTTCAAAGTTTATTTTAATTATATCTTTTCCTATGTGAGATTTTTGAGATTTAGTAAATATTGAAGAGTTCTGAGAAAAACGAGAATACTTCAATCCAGAAAGATGAGATGTTGCTTTTTATTGTAAGGACTGTGAAAAGATAGTAAAAACTCAGAGAAAAGAAGGAAAAAAATATGTATTTACCTGTAATGACTGTTCTGGAAATAATATAGCAATAGGGACACAAACGTGACTTAAAGATAATTATAATCGAAAAAGATTTTAATTTTATATACAATCTTTTCTCTCGATAAAGCAATAATACAAGATTTTTATAAAAAAGATTTGCAAGTATATACACTCTTTATATACTCTCTATATACATTAGATATTTGAGTATATGACACTTTAACATTTTTAACCACATATAACGATGGATAAGAAAGCAGCACTACAAAATGCCCTCGACATGATCGAGAAACAATACGGTACAGGTTCTATAATGAAACTCTGAGACGAAGATAGATCAAAATCAGTAGCAACATCAGGTTCGGGATCTCTCTCACTTGATATGGCACTTGGAGGATGATACGCAAAAGGTCGTATTGTAGAAATATATGGTCCAGAATCTTCATGAAAAACAACTCTCACACTTCACGCAATTGCAGAAGTACAAAAAGCAGGAGGCACAGCAGCTTTCATAGATGCTGAGCATGCCCTAGATCCAAGCTACGCTGAAAAGGTAGGAGTAAATACGAGTGAACTGATTATCTCTCAACCTGACTACGGTGAACAAGCTCTCGAAATTACTGAAAAACTTGTAAATTCTGGAGCGGTTGATCTAATTATTGTAGATTCAGTTGCAGCGCTGACACCAAAAGCTGAAATCGAATGAGATATGGGAGATTCTCATATGGGACTTCAAGCTCGACTTATGAGTCAAGCACTCAGAAAAATAACTGGTGCTATCAATAGATCTGGATGTACTGTGATTTTTATTAATCAAATCCGTATGAAAATCGGGGTTATGTTCGGATCTCCAGAAACTACGACTGGTGGGAATGCTCTCAAATTCTACGCATCACAAAGACTTGATATCAGAAGAAAAGAAAAAATAGAATCAGGGACAGGGATGGATAAAGAAATAAACGGAAATAAAACCAAAGTAAAAGTTATAAAAAATAAAATTGCTCCTCCATTTAGAGAAGCTGAATTCGATGTTATGTACAATATTGGTATCTCAAAAGTATGAGAGCTCGTAGATATATGAGCTACCACAGGGGTTATCAAAAAGTCAGGGGCATTCTATAGCTACGGTGAAACAAAGCTTGGTCAAGGAAGAGAGAAAGCAAAAGAGTTCCTCAAAGAAAACCCAGAACTCGCAAATGAAATCGAAGAAGTTATTAAAAATAGTATGTAATATATTAAATAAAAAAACTCTCCTAAAATAGGAGAGTTTTTTTATTCTCGCATCGGCTTGCAATTCACTGCTGCTTGCTTATCATTAGTAGCAACTTTTAAAAACTAAAAAATTACTCCGTGAAAGTCTCATATAAAGTACTCAAGAAATATATTCCAGATATTAAAAGCCCTGAAGAAATTGCTCAAGACCTGATTATGCATACCGCAGAGGTAGAAGAAATTCACTCGCAAAGTGCTGATTTTGAAAATATTGTATATGGAAAAATCACGAGTGTAGAAAAACATCCTGACGCAGATAATCTAAAGCTCTGCATGGTAAACATCGGAGAGAGTGAAGATTCACAGATAGTTTGTGGAGGATCAAATCTGCAAGTGTGACAAGGAGTTGCTGTAGCAAAGATTGGAGCAAGCGTCCTATGGCATGGGCAGTGAGAGCCAGTAGTTATGAAAAAAACAGCTATTAGAGGAGTAGATAGTTATGGAATGATTTGCGCAGCTGAAGAAATAAAATTGGGAGATGAATTTCCAGCAGAATCAGAAACTCAGATTCTTGATCTTTCTCACATAGATACTAGACCTGGAACAAACTTAGCTGAAGTTCTTGGGAAAGATGATGTTATTCTCGAAATAGATAATAAAGCTATCAACCACCGTCCAGATTTATTTTCTCATATTGGTATAGCTAGAGAAATAGCTGCAATCTCAGGAAAAAAACTGGATTATATGATGAGTAAAACCGATTTCTCTCATCTTCCCGATCTTGGAATTATTAATGATATTCCGCAAATAGTGAAGAGGTATATGGGTCTCAAAGTATCTGGAGTACAAAATATAGAATCTCCAGACTATATAAAAGATGTTCTAAAGTCTCATGATATTGAGCCAAAAGGGATACTTGTAGATATCACAAACTATTCTCTCTATCTCTATGGTCAACCAACTCACTGTTTCGATGCTGACAAACTCACTGGAAATATCCACATTAGATTTGCAAAAGATGGAGAAGAGTTTACTGGCCTCAATGATAAGATCTATAAACTCACTCCGAGTGATATCGTCATAGCAGATGAAGTATCTGTGCTTGCATTGTGAGGTATCATCTGAGGAAAAGATTCTGCAGTATCTGATAGCACTACAAATATCATTATTGAATCCGCATGGTTTGATCAAGCTGTAGTTCGTCAGAGTGGGAAAAGGCTTGGTATACGAACTGACGCACTTAATGTATTTGAGAAAGATCTCGTATCATCTATTAGAGATTCTGGTCCATCACTCATTATCCAGGAGCTTGAGTCTCACCTGACAGGTATAAAATTAGTTTCATTTACTGATGTATATCCAGAACCTACTTACGCTGCAGAAATAGATTTTGACCTAGATCA
>CALHAQ010000056.1 GCA_937931775.1 uncultured Candidatus Altimarinota bacterium
CACTTTCTATCTACGAGGTATTTGATATTTGTTTCCCCACGAATAAGCCATATGAGTTCGATAATAATGATTCTCATAAAGGTTTTCTTGGTAGTAACGAGAGGGAATCAATCAGCAAGATTATAGCGTGCCTGCATACCAAAAAGACTTGTGACTCCAGTACCAGTTCTATCATCTTTATGTACTCCTTGATCTTTAATATCCTGAAGGAGTTGTAGGTATTGTTTCATAGAGAATAAAAATTAAGAAATATTAAATATATTTTTGTATTTCAGGAGCGAGCATTTGAGTCCATGGTTCTACATCATAATCTCAAGAATCTATCATAGTTGATAGGTCTTTATAACTTTTAAATTCCCCGTGAGCGAGTTCTCCGTCAAGCAGATCAAAATTGGAGTTTTTAAGTTTCACTACGTATCAGATTCATAGATGTACTTTACATACCTCATCTGTATCTTGGTTTATATATCCTATTGGGAATGCTTCCTCTATCATATCAGGAGCAATATTGAGTTCTTCTTCTACTTCTCTTATCAGAGAGTCTTTAAGTATATTTTCAGAATTTTCATCTTCTCTTTCTATATGTCCACCAACTCCGATAGCTATTTTTTCATGGAGCCTACTTTCCCCAGCATTACTTCAAGCTCAACCTCTTTTATATACAAATATTTCATTGTTTTCATTGAGTACTATAGCGTAGGGAATTGGCTGCTTGTAATCAAAATTCACTTCAGCATCTCCTCTTATCATATACTCATAACTTTCGAGTATAATACTCTCAAAATCACTTTCTGTGGAGTATACTTTTGTTTCTCTTTCTATATCTTGAAAAAGTTTCTCTGTGGCAACTACGAGAATCTCTCTTTGCATTTTGTCTTTTACGATTTCGTTCATTATTTTTGTATCTTAGTAAGTATTTTCTGTGTGATCACTTCTATAGGAAGTATATCTCCATTTTCGCAGCATTCAACTCTTTCCCAATCAGGAAACGTTTCTAGAATTTCTCCTGCAACCTTGTAGGCATTTTTGAGATGATTTTCATCTGCTTCATGCAGATCTTTTGTAGCTCCCCCCGTAATGTATTCTCGAGATTCTTTTTTTTCTACCAGTTTTTGACTCACCTGCGGTGGTACATCGAGAAAGAGTACTTTATCGGGTTTTGGAATAGCAAATATTTCAAACTCGAGCTCATGGAGCCACTTCATATACTCAAGTCTTTCCTCAGAGCTTTCTATTTTTCCTGCTTGATGCATCATGCTCGCAGATACATACCTATTTGAGATAATATAATCATACTCGTTCATCTTCTGCGCAAAATTAAAGCTATCATCAAATCTATCGAGCGCATAGAAAATGCTAGCAGCTTTAGCAGAGACATTTTTTCCATAGGATCAATTAAGATATTTTTCTACAAAATATGCTGAATCATTTCCATAGCGAGGATAGTCCAAAAGAAGTACTGTTTTTCACTGTTTTTCCAGCTCTGATACTACTAACTTTGTTTGAGTTCCTTTCCCACTGCCATCGAGTCAATCTATTACTATGAACATAAAAAATAGGGTTATTTTAGAATATAATTCTAGTATAAAAAAAATCATTTCTCATACAATGAGAAATGATTTTTGATGTGAAAAGATTGTGGAGAAAAATATTATTATATTCCCATCCTTCAGAAACAAGTGAGAACTTCAGGATTTCTAAAATCCTTTTTTATATTATCGAAAGCTTGCCTTACGAAAAATCCCATATCAATAGTTGTACTTCACAGAGATTCTGTTTTATGAAAAAATATTTTACAGACTTCTTCTATAAGTTTATGTATATCCTGAAGATTTCTATACTCATTAAATTCTACTTCATCAAACACAGTAATAAGTGTACTTTTTAGGACTCATATTTCATGTTTTACTTGCTGAATTTGTTTGTAGAGAGTATTCATCTCTTCCGATGCTCAGTAGGATTGCATGAATAGTTTTATTTCAGGAGTAATTTGAGAAAATACCAATAAATCCCTCAGTAGTTTGTAATTATATTCTTTTGGTGCATATTTATCTCTAAGGGGTTCAAATGCTTGAACAACTCTTTCAGGGAGATGGCCACCGTAGATGGTATCTATAATAGTATCGAGCGAATAAAAATCTACTATATCTTTTATTGAAGAAAATATAGGCATATCTGTAACAAATTGTCACTCATGAGGATACATAAGCATATAGCAAAATATAAAGCATAATAATATATTTATACTTTATATTTTATTTATGTCAAATATTTATTTCCAAAGCTATTTATGAACTCAAATTCTTTTTTTCAAGCTGTAATTTTATAGACTCATTTGAGAGTTTCATATCATTCAGCTATCTTGTTTTGTTTTTGAAGTTCTCAGAGAGCATCTTCTATGCTCTTTCATTCTCACAGCATGTTTCCGAGAAGTCTATTTCTTGATCCTCCAAAGCAAGTTGCAATGAGATCTCAGCAGAGAGCATAGTCTGTAAACTCTATTTTAGAGTCTCATCAGAGCAGAATAATAAGTTCCTTCATTTCCTCAAGAAGTTTTGAGAGGTAGTATCATCTTGTAGAGGCTCATGCTCAGAGTCATTCTTGATATCCGAGGATGAGAGCAATAATATTTTTGAGAGCTGCATAAAGTTCTGTATTTTTTACTCCACAGTTTTTGAGCTTAATATTTAGTGAATCAGATTGAAATAAAGTCTTGAGAATTTCTCATGCTTCTTGATTCTCACTCACTATATCCGCTCCAAGCATTTTTTCATCTATAAGTTCCTGAGCTATCATTCCTCCAGCAAGATATGCGTAGTTATAATCTATACTACCTAATACTTCTGAGAGCTTCTCACTAACGGTTTGCATGCTCTTATTATCTATTCCTTTGGAAAGATTGAGAATAGTAACTCATGCTTTTAAATGGTTTTTCATAGTAGAAAAAGCTCATCATACAAACTGGCATGGGATAATAGAAATAATAATATCTATCTCAGGCAGGAGAGTATTTGCATCTGAAACAAGCTCTATATTTTCTGGAAGCTGCACTCACTCAAAGAAATAAGGATGCTTTCTCGTGAGAGAAATACTTTCGTATATTTCAGTGTTGATTTCACTTGCATATATAATAATGTCAGGGTTATTTTTCCCAAGATGTTTTGCAACAGCAAAACCAAATGCTCAGAGTCATAGAATGAGTATTTTTTGCATAGTTTAGAAGACTTTATTATATAGAGCTACAAGAAACAATATAAATCAGAGTATTACAGCAAACTCATTGAGTTTTCATAATATCTTTGCAGAAAACTTTTTCCTCGAAAATACAAAAAATATATATTGAGTAAAATCTGAAAATTCTTTTCGAGATCCACCATTTCTTTCAACAACATTATTGGTATAGTCTGTGAGTACACATCTTCAAAGATACAGGATCATCGCAGATACAATGATTATATGCAGAAAGTGTATAGACTGTAGGAAAAAATTCCCTGTCATAAATGCATATATTCATCCAAGGTAGGTAAAAAATAATATACAAGTATGCAGGATATCAAGAGCTAATATATACAGAGGAAGAGAAGACTTTTTCATTATTTTACAAATTTATCAACTACCAGAACACCGTTTAGATGATCAATTTCGTGTTGAACAATAGCAGAACCAAGTTTCTCAATCCATATAATTTTTTTCTTCATTTTCTCATCGTAGTATTCTACTTTAATTCTCTTGTACCTGTTTATATATCCTGCCTTTGTTTTTGGAAGTGAGAGACACCCTTCTGAATATTCACAGGTAGTATCATCACTATGCTCTATAATTTCTGGATTTATCATCAGGATGGTAGAGAAAATCTCATCATCCCAATCTTTGAGTAGGCTCGCAACGAGAAAACGCTTTGTAATTCAGACCTGTGGAGCAGCAAGACCAACTCACATATGATCCGGATGTTTAATATACTTAATCATTTCTTTTCCTATTTTTGCATATTTCTTCCACTCAGATTGCTTTACTTTTTCACATACAGTTCGTAGTACCGGATTATCTTTTCCTGTTTCTATTTGTAACATAAGAGTATTTATTTCTAAATTAATATTATTTGTAAGAATTATATAGTAAAAATAGCTATATTCAAGATGGATTCACAACTCAAAAAAGATAAATTGTCAACACATACTTACTATTTTAGGGGTGGGGAGTTTTGCGAAGTGCTATTTTTTGTGCTACGCTAAAAGGGAAAGTAATTATTTGTAATGCTACATATGAAAAATACTATGAAAAAAACACTTCTCGCTCTTCTAGCGTTTTGCCTACTAATGTGAATTCCTGCTAATATCTTTTCTGCAGATGATGACCCTGTATACACAACCCTCAGGACTATAGATTTGGGGACCTATAACGAATTTCGATATAGAATGACAGAGCAGTTCTTCGCACTTCGTGAAAGCTATCAGGTAAATAATACACTTGATCAGAATATTATTAGAGATATAGCAGTACTTGCAGATACAGGATATAAATATCTTCCAGATAACCTCGCAAATAAAAACTATCTTAGTGAACTCAATATAGATCTACAAAGAGGAGTAAAATTTCCATCAAATGAAAGTGCATATACAGAAATAGTAAAATGACTCGCAGATTATATAGAAAATGTAGAAATAGAGTCTATTAACGGGACAGTAGAAGCAAGTCCATTATCTGGAAATGCTCCACTCACAACAACACTCAGAGCAAAACTTCAAGATCCAACGTGAACACAGATCCTTGCAGCAAATCATACTTGGTGGGTAGATGATGCTGGAAAGAAAATCATTATTGGACGAGGACCATCTATTAATTATAGTTTTCGTGAAGAATGAAAATTCACAGTATTTCTTGATGTAACCTCTTCACATAAAAATGAAGAAGGATTTACGGATGTTCTTCCATATCGAGAAAGAGTAGAAATACTTGTAAATGAAAAAATAGCATCTCTTATAGTAAAAGTAAACTCTGATAGAGTAGATGATGACAGTGTACTAAAATTTACACCAGAGAATGCTTCTTATGGACTTCTATTTGATGCTACAAGTTCAACTCCAACTTCAGGAACAAAGTTTGTACAGACTCAGTGGGATTTCGGAAATGGAGTAAGAAGATCGTATGCAGGAGCTCCAAAGATAGAGAGAATAATATATGGAAGAGAAGGTGATTATACAGTAACTCTTATTCTTACTACGAATGAATGAAAATCTGTAGAAAAGAAATTTATCATATCAGTGCATGATCCTATTGCTACTATTGAGGTAAATAGAGATGATGGATTTATAGGAGACCAATTTACATTTTCAGCAAAATCATCTGGTATATATAGAGACCTGACATATAACTGGGAGATAATTGATATAGAAAACGATAAAATCGTACACCAAAAATCAGATAAGACACTGACATATGTATTTACTAACAAAGGAAAATATAATGTAAAACTTAAAGTTCGAAGATCTTCAGGCGAAGTAGATGAAGATACTCGTATTGTATATGTGACATCACAGAGCCCTATAGCAGAATTTGAATCATCAAGGCCACTTCCAAATAAACCAAATCGTGTATTTCTTGATGCAAGTCGAAGTTTTGATCCAGATATAAGCGATGATGGAAATCTCAAGTATGATTGGTACATAGATGGAAATAGAGTAAAGCTCGAGGAATCGAGAGCCAATGGGTCTATAGGATATTATGTATTTGATAGTATAGGGACGCATAGTGTAAATCTAGAAGTAACGGATCTTGATGGTATTACCGCAATTAAAAAAGGAACTGTAAAAATAGATTCGATACTCTCTGTAGAGATGTTTGCTTTTCCAAGAGTTATTAAAAGAGAAGGGTTTATAAAATTTATAGCAGAGTCCCCGCAGGCTGAAGTATATGAATGGGACTTTGGAGATGGAAAGAAGACTGGAGGGTCACTTGATAAAGTAACACATACTTATGAAAAAAGCTGAGTATTTGATGTGAAACTCAAAGTATCTGATAAAGATAATAATACAAATACATATACGAGAACGGTATATGTAAGTGAATCAGATGAACCCCTTGCATTTATAGACGTATCTTTTGGGAGTTTAGAAAAACCAATTTATGATTCTAAAGTATGTAATGGGAAAGGATGATATATTGTAAATAGAGCAAATGCTGTAAATCTCAATGGATCAGAATCTATTAATATAGATGGGGAACAAAGAGGGTTAGAATATTCATGGAAAATAGGAAATGGAAAATTCTCAACAGCTGCAAATCTGTCACATAAATTCGATGAGATTGGATGTTTTCCAGTAAAACTTACCGTAAAAAGTGATAAGAATAATAAAACTTCGAGTAGAGAAGTGATGATGGATGTACAAAATGTAAAACCAACTATGTCTTCTCTCAAGGTTGAAGTAGAAAATCCACTTGTAGACCCTCTTGTAGTAAGAGTGAGCGCTCTGTGAGCAGAAGATCCTGATGGAGTGATACAATCATATCTCTGGTATTATTATACAGATACAGATACGCAGCCACAAGATTTTAGATCGACAGCAACTTCCTCAACAGCTTTTGTAATACCAAAAATTACAGGAAACTACTACTTTGTAGCAATTCTGAAAGATAATAATGAAGCAAGAGTTACTTCAGAAGAAATTACTGGAGCTAGATACTTTACTACTATTACAGGAGATAATATTAATACTCCAATTGTAGAATTAGGAGTAAATGATAATTCTACAATCATAGGAGAGGAAATAGTCTTTACAGCAAAGGCTAGTAATATTCTCGGACAATCTATAGAAAAAGATGCAAGTTTTAGTTGGGACTTTGATGGAGATGGGTTTTATGACACACAAACAAATGATCCTACGACAACGTATAAATATAGAAAATCAGGAGAGTTTTATGCAAAAGTAAAAGTAAAATATCGTGGAATTAGTTCGACAAGAAATGTTACGGTAAACGTGAGTAATAAGCTTGTTGCAGATTTTGGATACATCTCGATTGGAAATAAGGTTATTTTCTTTGATAGTTCTCAGGGGCAAGTAGATTCTCGAAGTTGGGATCTATGAGATGGAAATAAAAAATCAGGTACCTACTTTGAGCATACCTATACAGATAAAGCTGTAAGTCATGAGGTTACTCTCCAAATTACAGAAGGAACAAAAGTAAAAGAAATTAAAAAAACAGTTACAAAGAATATTAAGAATATTCTTAAAACAAGGTCAGGAAATCTCGTAGTATTTACCTCTCCTCTTTTAGAGGATGATAAAGTGGTTCTCGAAAATCAGTCAGAAAGATTCTTTGTATATATGTGAGAGAGTACAGATGCTGCTACAGTATATGCAATAGACTATGATATAGAAAATGACAGTGACCTCAATGGAGGAAGTGATGATGATAGTGATAATAAAGA
>CALHAQ010000057.1 GCA_937931775.1 uncultured Candidatus Altimarinota bacterium
AAAAAATAAAGGACCCTATATTGCTAATCTACCAACAGCCGTATCTGACTTTCAACCAAATGGATTGAGTTGAGTACCAAGTCTCGTAAGAAAATCAGAGCTAGTGTACCCAGATCAAGAACTTGCTACTTGGATTACACTATCAGCACCCAGTGTAACTATGGCACCTGGAGAGGAGGCAACCATAAATTTCACAATAGATGTACCAACCTCAGCAACTCCAGGGTGACACTATGGAGCGGTACTTTTCACTAATGCTGGAGATGAAAAAAGTACTTCTGGAAATATAGGTATTAGTGTTGATTATGGTATACTCATACTCGTGAATGTAGCTGGAGAAGTCATAGTAGATGCTGAAATATCTGACCCTGTAATAAATACAGGTTGAGGATGATATACATGGAGCTGAGATGCTGGTTTATTTGATAGTGGCTTATTCACTTATACTCCAAATAATTCCTCTTGGTATGTAGGAAATGATGAAAGTGGAACGGCTGTATACCAAAACGCTGATTCTTGTCCTCTATGAGATTTTACTACAAGTAAATTTGATGGGAGATGTTTTTGAAATAATGACCCTCTTCTATTCTCGGATGATATTCAGGACTGAGGCAATCGAGTAGTTAATCAAGATGGTGAAGATATAGAACAAAATACTACTAATGATTCTTATGATCCTTTATTATTCTCGGGTGACTTTAATATAGACTTTCTTTTCCCTATTAAGAACACAGGTAATACACATATCAAACCAACAGGAAAGATAGTACTTAAAGATGAAAATGGAAATATTATAAAAGCCATTGGAAAAGAGTCTGTAAGTAATGATAAATGAGCAATAATATGAGAAGAAATTGTTGATTATATCCCTATCAATGATCAAGGGTGAAATGTACTCCCATATTCTCAAAGAGTATTTGAATCTCAGTGGAAATGATTTCCATATAAAACTTATGATGATAGATGAAATCAGGTAGTAAATTACTGGACTCCATCAGAGTATTACACACAACAAAATAAAGATAATGCAGGTTTTCTTATGTTTTGGGAACGAGTAACAGAAAGTAGGCAACATAAAGTTATTACAGCTGAAATTGAGCTTATATACTATGATGAACAAGGAAATCCTATAGAATTTACTACAGCGCAAGAATTTCCTGTACAATATATAGAACAGAAAGTAACTCTCAATCCATATATTATACTTGGGCTTTTGATGACTCTTACGATACTTCTATTCTTATGGTGAGCACTGAGATGGTGGATACTCCTGATTAAAGTAAATAAATGTTGGAACTGTAAAGAAAAAATTAAATCTCATTGGGAAACGTGTCCTCATTGCAAGGCTATGCAAAATAAGAAAAAACAAAAAGCTTATGAAGAACAAAAGAAAGCTGGAGAAACTATAAAGAAAAAAACAATTCGAAAAGCAGCTATAAAGAAACCTTCTATAAAAAAAGCTCCCGTTACAAAAAAGAAAGTCGCAACCAAAAAGAAATAGTACTAAAATTAAATATAAAAAAACTATCTCATGATGAGATAGTTTTTTTATTTATACTAAATTTGATATCTTATTCCAGAGTATTCTCATAACTCCTGCTTGAAGGGGATTAGGAGTCCAATGAGTCACACCTCTCGCAAGACGTCACATATGACCTATAATATCAGTCATAAGAGGAGAAGTAAGTTCACTATACTTATCTCTTTGTTTTTGGACAATGTCTTTCTTATACTGGTCTTCCATGACCTTTTGTTTATTAAGTCCTGTAATATTAAATGCAACGCTAGAAGCTATATCTAAGTTTGATTCTACCATTGTCATACACGTAGATGAGAGGTTTGATCATCTTACCCTATTTCCAACTGGAACTAAAGGAATATTTCCTGTACATGTAGCTCTCTCTACCAATATACCTCAATTACATAAGTCTTTATATTTCTTATAAAATACTCACTCAGGTAAAAGATTTTTACTAATATCATCTATAACTCTATTCGTATCTGTAAGAGCTTTTTCTTTATCTTTTTCAAGTCATTCGATAAATTTCTCTACTTCTTCATCTATCTCTTTAAACTTTACATCAAGTATAATCTGATCAAGTATATTCTCGTAATTATTGCTCTGAAGACATACAAATTCATCTATACTTCTCGCTGATCCGTTTTGATTTGCTACTGCGCACTGTTGAAATTTATCAGCATAGGCACATTCTAGTTGGGGAATTTCTTTTGCTGCATAAACACCTGAATAAAGAAGCGTAGTAGCTGTAATACTTCAAAGATATATAATATATTTATGCATAGATTATTTTTTTTGAAAAAGTGAGATAAGTTTTACGGTGATCTTTCAAAACAGAGTAACTCATTTTTTGGTGCACTCTCATGTAGAATCTAGGGTGCGAGACCAAAATTTCTTTCATTTTTTCGTCCTGGAAAGTCCAAAGATAGATGCTGCAGCCCCACCGATAATAATACCAGTCACGAGCTTATCCATCCCTCACATCCCTTTTTTTACAGTCTTTTTACTTTTTCTAAATATCATTGGAGTAAATTATGATTCTATTCTATTTATTTTAATATTTTGACTATCAAAGCGTATTTTCGGTATGTGAATCACGAGTAAATTATTTTCCATAACAGCTTTCACTCCAGAAAAATCCATATTTTCTCAGAGTATTACATTTCTGAGAAACTTGCCCCAAAAACATTCTTCATTCTTTACCTGCATCTCATGCTCATAAAATTCTTTTGGTTTATTTCTCACTCAGGAAATAGTGAGTGTTGTCTCATGTACAGATATATCAATATCTGCAAGTTCAATACCTGCAACAGGAGCGAGTATATAAACACTCTCATGATTTTCGAGTACATCAAGAGCTATTTGTCATACTTGGATATCATCCTCTTGATTTTCTTCTATATCGCTATGAGTGATTTCTATATTTTGTTCTACATTTTCGTCTCCTACTCAAAACAATTTAATCATAATGAAGATTTTTAGCTATAAATATAGTAAAATTGTAGCTTTTTTTGCAAGTTTTTCAATACTTTTATAATCCTTTTTCTATCTCTACTTTTCCTGCTAAAAGAGACTTCATATCACTTTTTAGTGGAGCAAAAAAAGATTGATTCTTTCCATAAAGATCTATGTGGAATTCAAGAGCATGAAGAGCCTGCCTATGAATTTGATAGAGCGTAGCTGCCCTCTTATTTACTTTTGGATTCCCATAGACACTATCCCCTATTATAGGATATCCAATACTTGCAAGATGCACTCTAATTTGATGAGTACGTCCAGTTTCTAAATCTATTTTTATAACACTATATGTCTCATCTATATAGCCCAATACTTCTCCATGAGTAATAGCATGTTTTGGATTTATAGGTGATTTGATAGTCATTTTTACTCTATCAGTAGGATGACGTCAAATATCAGAGGAAATAGTAAATTTTTCTTGTGTGAGCACTCATGATACTACTGCAATATAGTATTTTTTTACTTCCCGTTTTTTTATTTTTTCAGCAATCTCTCGCATATACATATCATTTTTTGCGGTTACTATGACTCCTGAAGTATCTTTATCGAGACGATGAACAATGCCTGGCCTTTGCTCACCAGAAATCACAGGAAGAGCATCTCTACAATGATAAAGTAAAGCATTCACCATTGTTCCTTTTTTTCACTCTATTCCTGGAGTAGGATGTACATTTATCCCTGGACTCTTATTTATGACACATATGTTTTCATCTTCATATATAATATCAAGTGGGATATTTTCTGGAAGAATTTCAGTTGAAGATATAACTTCTAAAATAGATATTTCGTCCCTTTGATCAAGTTTCAAATTCTTTTTTACTACCTGCCCGTTAACAGTGACACAACCAGTATCAATAAGCTTTTGTATATAACTACGAGATAGTTCTCAAAAAAGAGCTGATAAGTACATATCAACTCTTTGTTTTTTTTCGATGTTTACGCAAAAACTATAATTCATGTATATATTAGTATTTATAAACCAAGAGACTTCTTGATTTCATCTTGTTTAGCTTGATCTTCTTCCTGCTTTCCCTTATTTGCAAGTTCAGCTCTGTATAAATCTCATAATTGCACCCATTCTGATTGTTGTTTTGCAAGAAGTTTTTTAATATCTTCTGGGTGATCTTTCGCAAGTTCTCTAAATTTTTCTCTTTCTTCTGTAAATACTTTTGAGAGTTCATCAAATTGGAACTGAGAGAGGGTAGGGACAGCATCCACTACTCTCTTTTTCTCCATTGTATTGAGAGAAAGAGAATGTTTTAGTAAGTCTAAAAATAGAGCAACATCTACTTTTACGGCTCGTGAATGAAGTGATAGAAGCTTGAGAACTATATCATCTACTTCTTGTTCTGTTATTTGTACCGATGCCATGATATATATTTGATTACAGGTAATATTTCCCTAAAATTATATGTATATTTTAGCAAATACAATTTTTTTTTGATTCTTTATGAGTGTTTTTAAAACAACTGGAATAGTCTTGCAAGTGTGAAAATACTCTGAAAATGAACTTTTTTATAAAATATTCTTTCGTGATTATGGAATACTCACAGTAAAAAAGCGCAAAAAAGCTCGTGAAAAGCCTATAGATATAGGGTATTTTATTAGTTGTGAGATAGTTACTCATCATGGAAAAACAGTACATACAATAGGAAACATCAAGATTCAGTCCTTTTTTGAAACAAAGCAACGAACCTATAGTGAAATAGAAGCTTTCTTAAGACTTCTATCAAGGTTAAAAAAAGAAATACCTGAATGACATCCTCATCACGAAATCTATGACATTATATCGTGATGTATAAATACTCAGGATATATTAACTGACAATAAGATCTTACTCATACATCTCAAAATAATATCGTCTCTTTGAAGTTTATGAGATGCTCATAGTGATGAAATTACTCAAAAAACACTGAAATTTATTCATAAATATAATTATAAAGAAATACTCAAACTCTGAGAAATTCCACAGCAAGTATTAAAAAACTTAGAGCATATGCTCTAAGTTTTTTAATACCCTATATTATCTCGAATCTGTTCTAGTAAGTTTTTATCTGTATCAGAAATACTTTTTGGCATTTTAGCCTCTACTTTTACAATAAGGTTTCCTTTTTTTCATCACTCAGATTTTCAGTATTCTTTCACCCTAAATTTTGCTCAAGACTTTGTTCCTGCAGGAATAGTAAGTTTTGCTTTTTGCCCATATACACCTGAAACTTCTATTTTACAACCAAGTATCATATCAAATATTGGTATTTCATATGTTTTCTCAAAATCTAGCGTAACAGGTTTTTTAGATGCTTGTCCTCTTGTATCATATCCTGAGGAGCTACGAGTCCTTCCCTGTCATCACATATTTCCAAACAAATCTCCAAAATCAAATTCTACATTTTGCCCTCTTGAACCTCAAGTACTAGAAAAACCTCAAAACATATCTTCAAATCCTCAAAATCATCCAGATGATCCTCCTGATGAAAATGGATTTCCTCATCATGCACTAGCTCATCAAAATGGATTTCACTTAGTAGAACCGAAAGTATCATACTGTTTTCGTTTTGATGAATCAGAAAGTGTTTGATATGCTTCATTCACTTCTTTAAATTTTTTTTCAGCACTCGTATCACCTTTATTTTTATCAGGGTGATACTTCATCGCTTGCTTTCTATAGGCTTTTTTTATTTCAGCTTCACTCGCACTTTTATCGATTCACAGTGTATCATATAAATTCTTAGACATATTTATTTGACTTTTTATTAATTTATACTATATATAGTATATTATTTATATCTTTTTCAACCAATACTATGAAAAAAATACTACAATCTATTATAATCAGTTCATTCATCATATCAAGCATCTTTAGTGCAAACGCAACAGAATGATATATAGAACAAATCTTTGACCTAAATAAAGGGATAGAAGTATATGAGTTAGAACTTTCTTCTCTTGAAAATCTTAATTTTAAAAATTCAGCAATCCAAGCTACTTATGATGAATTTAAACGAGTAGATACAGTACTTAAGGACGAATTTATTCGTCAATATAGAACTTGAGATATATCATACTATGAGATGCAAGATTTAGTACAGGACTACAATAACTTCGTATACTATACGAGTAAAACATTTAGTTATATATCTCAGGAAGAAAAAGGGTTTAGAGGCAGGGAAACAGAGCGTGCTATCTACAACGGATACTCAAACATGAGACAATCATACGCGAAAGTAAAAGCTATTATCACAAAATAATATTGAAAAAAACAGTAATATCACTATATTTCTGCAAATAAAACAACAATATGAATCTTCAATCTCTCACATCAACAGCACAAGGTATATCAAAAAGAGTTCCTACACTTTCAGCTACTGTATTAGCAGCAGGTATATTGGCATGATGTACTACTAATAATACATGAACCTTGGATACTTCAAACCTAACAGCTTGAATACCTAACACTTCAAGAGCATGAGTAAAATGATCTCAAGATATTATAGATCATACTGCACTATCAATCGATAATATAATTAAAAAAGCAAATTGAACGAGAAGTTTTAGTCAGCCAATTGGGCAAGCTCAAATGTGTAGTGATTTTTGAAAATGAAATCCCCATCATTACAACTGTCAGGAGTCTTATGCAACAAATGGAAATCTAATATCTTACGATGATTTCATATCAAAAATACTAGAAGTAAATATTTTAGTTAATCATAAAGTATATCCTCAAACAGATTTAAATACTCATGGTGTTGAAGAGTCCTGGAATGACCCTACAGATAATCCCAGAGTATTAGATATACTCATGAATTCAACAATTCCAGCAAATGGTTATAAAGATATATGAAGTATTTCTGCAGCTCAAGAATATGTATCGGTATGAGACTGTGAAGATATTATGATGGCAAAAGAGACAATACTTATGAGAAAATATGGTATCCCTGCAAATCAAATGAGGAAAATTGTGGTAAAACAAG